>DATERH010000310.1:0-6872 GCA_035271785.1 Buttiauxella sp. | reverse complement strand
CTCTTTATAAAGTTTGATTAGTCTGCCACGGCTTAATTGTGTTTCGCTTTCAAGCATCTGCAATCTAGCGCCAAGCGTGATTAATTCCATCGCCAATTGGATATCGCGGGCTTCCTGAACAATACTTTTCTCGCTCATTTTTTATTATGCCCTTTTTTTGCGAGATGCTTCGTCTATCTGGGTCACCTCACTTAATAAGCGAGTGGATAACAAAATACCTGTATGAATTTGCTGTAAATCATCCACACGTGAATCTTGTGTTAAACGGGTAATGGTTTGGTTATCACTAAAACGGAACTGACAAATGAGTTGATTGGTTTCCGCAAGTTTTACCATTTGTGGCAATGTTAACCCGCTGAGACTGTTGGCCATTTCTTCAGTCACACCCAAACGGAACATTGCGGAGGGTTTGTCGCCACTAATAAGACGCTGTGCAAGGAGTAAATACGACAAATTAATATCGTAGATATGTTTTAACAACTCGGACGTATGCATTTTGTTCATCCTGAAAATGTAGCTTTTATAAATGCGGTTGTACCGCACCCCGTGAGTCGCCGGAAAGTTCCGGTTAAAATTAAAACAAGCTTAAATGTTCTAGTAGTCAGCGACAGAATGTACCGAATCCACCGAGTCAAAAGTACGGTGGACACTTCCTTGTTGTTCGTTCATATCCGAGCGCATAATTTTTGTAATAAATTAAGACTTTTCCTAATTCGGGCAAACTCTACCCGTAGGCCATTAGACATACAATGCAGTAACCGCCAAATTTTAAGATTTATATGATCCAGATCACATATATTTACTTTATGTATTCCGTTGAAACATCAGCAAGACTTTTCAATTGAGCGCTTTACAATCAACTTCGGAAAATCCGTCATGTTGATATGGCATTCCCGTTTCTTCTGGCTAACAATCTAATGACTTACTCGCCCTATTGGCTCCAGATTCTGATTTAGCTATGTGATTTATCTGGTATTTTTCCTAAAGCAAATTAAAACCCTGACAAAAAAGCAGAATTAAGTTTATAGTGCTTTGTCAAGTAATGTTTTAGTGATGAGATAGAATAAATGCTTAAGTGAAGCCAGAAGCGGTAATATGCAGAAAAAATAATACGATGGTTTGATGGAAAAATGAGCAGCTAATGCATTATGTTCTATTTACAACTTATTTACATTAGTGTTTCTAATGATTTTCCCGTGAGCGTGCTCACATTTCTTGTGGTTACTCTCTTTGAGCAGATACGTTAATTAATCTACGACACATTCTAACTGTCTGGTTATCAGGCAACAGGAGGTTGTAATGAGTTACCAACATATACTGGTTGCTGTCGCAGTCAGTCCTGAAAGCCATTTGCTGGTCGCACGGGCAGTTTCAATAGCCCAACCTGTTAATGGGCAAATCACTCTGATTACGCTTGCCTCAGAACCTGAGCTCTATAATCAATTTGCCGCGCCAATGCTGGAAAACCTACGTGAATTAATGTTTGAAGAGACGCAGATTTTTATTGATGAACTGATTGAAAAAGCCAACTACCCGATAGCCCAAACCATCATTGCTACCGGGGAATTAAGCGAACATATTCTGGCAATATGTCGTCAGGGCCCTATGGATTTAGTGATTTGCGGCAACCACAATCGTACCTTTATCAACAAGATAGTTTGCTCCGCAAAGGCAGTGGTCGAGTCCAGCAAGGTGGATGTGCTGTTGGTCCCGCTGAGTTAAGGGGTATTTAACATAAACATCGTCCTTTTGGACGAGAAAAAGACAAGTTTAGACACAATTTACTATTTCATATTACATCTACAAGCGATAAAGAAGGTATCAAGGTGCTTCGATACCCTTGTTACCTTCACCATTCTTCCCGGAACGTTAGTGGAAAGCTCACGCCAACTTTGGAAACGTCGCCACCTTTTTGTCAAAATGTGACTCGTCACAGCGTGGCGCTGCCTGCTTTAAATCATCAATAAACCTCTTTTGCCAGTGATGAATATCGTTCTTTTCAATCACTGTCATCATTTCGCTATGGCGCATGATACGTTCGGCGAGCGGCATCGTTAACGCGCGATCCAGTGCCCCCGCGACATCATCACGATCATAGGGATTAACGATAAGTGCCGACGACAATTCATTCGCCGCCCCGGCAAACTTCGACAACACCAGAACGCCTGGATTTGCCGGGTCTTGCGCGGCCACATACTCTTTAGCCACCAGATTCATCCCATCACGCAGCGGAGTAACCAAACCGACATCAGCGTGACGAAACACTTTCATCACCAGCTTGCGGTCAAAGTGCTGGTTTAAATAGTACAGCGGCGTCCAGCCCAGTTGGCCGTATTTACCGTTGATACGCCCCGCTTCGGTTTCCAGTTGATGGCGAATGTCCTGATACGCCTGTACATCGCCACGCGAAGTCGGCGCGATTTGTGTATAACGAATTTTACCGTGGTGCTGCGGATATTTTTCCAGCAACGCTTCAAAAGCGAGGAAACGCTCTGGCAATCCTTTGGAATAATCCAGTCGCTCCACTGAGAAGATATTTTTGATGCTGCCCAACTCGGCTTTAAGTTGTGCGAGTTTAGGAGGTAACGGTCCTTGTGCGTGCTTTTTGATCTCTTGCGGCTCAATGCCTATTGGGTAAACCTCGGTGCGAAACCTATTGCCGAACGCCTGATGTTGGTTTTTACCATGATTATCCAGACGGGTCTGCGTGGCGACACAATCAAGGAAAGCCTGACGATCGTTTTCTGTCTGGAAGCCCAACAAATCGTATTCACACAACGCTTCGATTAGCTCTTGATGCGGCGGCAGCGCATTGAAAATTTCAGGGGTTGGGAACGGAATATGTAAGAAGAAGCCAATACGATGATCGAGCCCCTGTTTGCGACATTCGGCGGCAAAGGGCAGCAAATGGTAGTCATGCACCCAAAGAATATCGTCTTTTTCCAGCAGCGGTTTTAGCTTGTTTGCCAGCAACGTATTGACCCGACGATAACCTTCCCAGGCTTCGCGTTGGAAGTCGACCAGATCTAAACGATAGTGAAACGCGGGCCAAAGTACGGCATTTGAGAATTGCAGATAATAGCTTTCGTAATCTTGCTGGCTCAGATTGAATGACGCCCAGGCAATATTTCCTCGTTTGGTCTTTTTTAATGCGGCATCGGGATCCCCCACCTCACCGCTCCAGCCAAACCATAATCCACCCGCGGTTTTTAACGCGCCTAAAATGCCCACCGCCAGGCCACCGGCACTGGTTTTGTTATCATCTGGTGGTGCAATGCGATTAGAGACTACGACTAAACGACTCATAATCTTCTCCCCTTAAAATTTCTGACTTTTGTTGTTCTATGTGATGCGTTAATTTTCCAAGCCAGTGATAAACCATGCGAACATTTGCCAGCCGATAATGGGCAATTGTCTCGCCACCACCGACTTTTATAGTCAACCCACCAAGGGCATTGACCTGTTTAAATCCCGCCTCGTCGGTAAGATCATCACCAACAAATACAGGAGTGCGCCCCACAAAGGGTGTTTCCTGCATAAATGCGCGAATAGCCCCCCCCTTGTCTATTCCCAAAGGTTTCAACTCCACAACACATTTCCCCGGCTGCAAGGCCAGTTCGGGATAACGCCGCGTCATTGATTGTGCCAATTGTAAGATTGCAGCTGCCGCCTCAGGTGCCTGGCGGTAATGCAGCGCAAAGGCCATGCCCTTGGCTTCTAATTCCGTACCCGGGAACTGCAATAGTGCTTCACTAAGTTGCTTCTGAAGAGCTGCGGTGACAGGTTCCGGTAGGGTTACAACGTGGGTTTTATCATTGATGTCACGGCGCTCAGCCCCATGTACGCCCGCAAGCGGGAAATGAAATGGTGTCGCGAGCTTATCGAGCTCAACCATTGAGCGCCCTGAAATCAATGCCAGTGCCCCATCGCTCATGATGGATATTTTTTGAAGCAAAGTGCGTACTGCTGCCGGAATGTAGACTTGATCCGGATGTGGTTTGATTTCTGCTAGCGTGCCATCGAGGTCAAAGAAAAAGGCAAGGTTTCCTGAAAGTAGAGGCGGTACAGATGAGACTTCAGCCACCAGCGGCTCCTCCTTAATATAGTTAATCACGCCACCGTTACGGTAACGAGAGAGTATGATTAGCCATGTAAGTATAGACAGAGTGACGGGTGTCGCAATTTTCTAGGATAAATCGCCAGACAGCATGCAGTCTGGCGTTTCGGTGTTACGCAGATTAGAAGAAGCTGGCGATAAGCCCTGAAATGGCAACCAGACCCATAACCGTGACGAAGATATTGCTCGCTTTTCCACGGAATTTCGCCAGTGCCGGCACCTTATGAATGGCGTACATCGGCATGATAAACAGAATCATGGCGATGACCGGGCCGCCGAGAGATTCAATCATACCGAGGATGCTTGGGTTCAGCGTTGCCACCAGCCACAGGGTCAGGAGGAAGAACAGCGCGATGGCTTTGTTGAGCTTGCGGTCATCAAAACGTTTGCCGTTATGACGCGCAATTTTCTTCACCAGCCCGTGCAGACCTTCACGCGCCCCGAGATAGTGGCCGAAGAAGGAGCTGGAAATCGCCAGAATCGCCACCAGCGGGCCAAAGATAGAGATTAACGGGTTATCAAATTTATTCGCCAGGAAGCTCAACATCGAAATGTTTTGCTGCTTGGCTGCCGCCAAATCCGCCGGCGTCACGCTCAGAACGCAGCTAAAGACAAACAGCATCACGAATGCCAGCAATATGGTGGAGGTTTTGCGCAGCGTTTGGCTGGATTTCTCGTCCGCCAGATTGCCATATTCACGGCGTTGCGACAGCGCAAACGACGAAATGGCCGGTGAGTGGTTAAAGGCAAACACCAGCACCGGGATGGTCAGCCACATCGTGGTGGTGAAGTCCATAGCGCTCGGCACCTGCGAGAGCGCGGCGGTGTTCCAGTGCGGAATCAAATAGACAGAAAGGAACAGCAAAATACCGACTAGCGGGTAAACCATCCATTCGGTGATTTTCAGCATCACGCGTTCGCTGGCCAGCATGACCGCCATCAGCGCAACAATCAGCACTACGGACAAAATCACGCGCGGCGGGGAAGCCATGCCCAGCTGGTTGACCATCAGTGAATCAATGGTGTTAGTAATACCGACGCCGTAGATCAGCAGAATCGGGTAGATTGCGCAGAAGTAAAGCAGCGTGATAAGGATGCCCGCTTTCGCGCCGAAATGTTCTTCCACCACTTCGGTGATATCGCTGCCGGGGTGGCTTGATGATAAAACAAAACGGGCAAGTCCTCGGTGAGCAAGCCAGGTCATGGGGCCGACAATCACAGCCAACGCCACTAACGGCCAAAAACCTCCCATTCCAGCATTGATGGGCAAAAACAGGACTCCTGCCCCAACCGCCGTTCCAAACAGGCTCAAAACCCAGGTGGTATCAAATTTACGATTACCGGGAACGCGCACTTTACTGCTGGTGTAATTTACATCACTGCTCATTGGCTCATCTCCTTGAGGCCGAATTCAACGCCGTCGACTCTACTTTAGTAGGGTGACTATTGCAGTGATTTACATCTTGCTTTGCATTAGTTTATGGGGGGAAAGACTAATTAACGCAGAAATGGCACATTTAAATACTGCCGGATGACGCTAGCGCTTATCCGGCCTACAAATTTAGGTTTTGTAGGGTAAATAAACGCAGCGCCATCCGGCAAAAAGCTTAAACAGTGCGCTTAGCCTTCTGTTTGTAGCGGTCAAAAATAACCGCTGCCAGAAGAATTAAACCGCGCACCACATATTGTGAGAAAGGCGAAATATTCAGTAAGTTCATGGCATTTTCTACGGTTCCGAGGATCAGGATACCGGCAATCACGAAGGAAATTTTACCAATCCCTCCTTTGAGCGATACGCCACCTAACACACAGGCCGAAATAACAATCAACTCGTAGCCAATGGAAGTCATCGGCTGGCCGCTAGTCATACGTGAAGCCAGAATAATCCCTGCTGCTGCCGAGACTAACCCTGAGAGAATGAAGATGATGATTTTGGTACGGACGACCGGCACACCCGCCAAACGTGCAGCTTCTTCATTGCCACCAATCGCCAGCGTGTTACGGCCAAAGGTGGTTTTGTTGAGTAAGAATCCAAAGATTATCAAGCAACCCACCGTCAACCAGATCGGCGCAGGCAGACCTAACCAGTTTGCATAACCCAGCGTAAAGAAACGTTCGTCTTCGATACCCACCGCTTTACCATCAGAAATAATGTATGCCAGACCGCGTACAATCTGCATGGTGGCAAGTGTTGTGATCAGCGCGTTGATTTTAAGCCTGGCGATGACAAAACCATTGACCAGGCCACTTAATACACCCAGTAACAATCCTGCCGCCACGCCAATCCACAGGCTTTCGGTCATATTGATAACCACCGCCGTGGTGACCCCGGCGCAGGCAATCACTGAGGCAACGGACAAGTCGAAATCACCTGACGCCAGGCAGAACAACATGCCACACGCCACCATTCCCGACATCGAAATGGCCAGCCCCAAACCCTTCATATTCACAAAAGAAGAGAAGTTGGGTACAAAGATGGCACAGGCGATAAACAGCACCGCGAACACCACCAGCATGCCGTAGTTGTCCCAAATGCGCCCAAGACTCAGGGACGACTTTTTCTTGCTATCGCCCGATGATGTATTGGTTGATGATGGAGTTAATGCAGACATTTTTCTCTCCTTACTTATGCGGCAGATGCGCTGGTTTTTGGCATCGCCAGACTCAATGCTTGCTGTTCATTGGCTTCGCCATGCAGCAGTTCACCGGCTATTTCCCCTTCGCGCATCACAATGATGCGATCGGCAAGCCCCAA
>DATERH010000309.1:0-8520 GCA_035271785.1 Buttiauxella sp. | reverse complement strand
TTGCATGCCCGTCATGCTCGGCCTGATTACCGGGGTTATATCAGCGGGCGGTCAGCCGCAGCCTTACTCGGCAATATACAAGAGCATGGCGAAGCTTGAGGGGAGCAATACGCGGATATTTGCCAGACCTCAGACAACCCCCACCGGGAGCCTGCAAAACGTCGCGTACTCAAACATGAGAAACGTTATCATGGCCATTAACTGCGCCAACTATGATTGATCGTTTTCAACGATCAATTTTGGATAATTGATCTACCAAATCAATTATATCCCATTGATTCATATTGTTATTGTGTAACCTTGTGAATGCCCTGGGATATAACCACTATGAAAAACATGATTCTTTGCCTGGCGGTGGCGGTTTTGCTCTCCGGTTGCGCTGGCGTTATTCAGAAACAGCAACCTGTGTGTTCTGGTACCGCTCTTATCGGCGGGCAGGAAAACAGTGTCCAGATTTACGGAGTGCGTAAACAAAACAATCAGACCCAGTACCGCGCCGGTTATCCCTTTAACTGGACCTGGGTAAGTGCCAACGCGTTCATCAGCACCACCTGCCAATAACTCATTCTGTTCCAAAACAAACCTCGCTTCGGCGGGGTTTTTTATTGCCTGGAGAAAATATGCTTTATAACACTGGCACCATCGCGATTAACGGAAATACCGCAACCGGCACCGGCACGAACTGGACGGCACCCGCCAGCCAGGTTCGCGCTGGCCAGACGATTATCGTCATGTCTAACCCGGTGCAGCTGTTTCAGATTTCATCCGTGAACAGCGCCACGTCGATGACGGTTACGCCAGCTGCTTCCCCGGCGCTGAGCGGTCAGAAGTATGGAATTCTTGTGTCGGACATTATCTCGGTCGACGGCCTGGCACAGGCCATGTCTCAGCTCATCAAAGAGTACGACGAGAATATTGGTGCGTGGGAGACGTTCGCCACAACCTCAGCAAACCAGAGCATCACCGTTACCATCAACGGCACGCCTGTAACGATCCCCGGCATCGGTAAACTTGCGCAGAAAGGGAGCAACGGTGCGCTTGCTGTTGCAGACGGCGGAACCGGGGCAACGACTGCAGCAGACGCTCGCACAAACCTCGGTTTGGGAAGTAGCGCGACAAAGGACGTCGGAACTGCTTCCGGTAACGTCATGCAGGTAGGCGCGTTCGGTATTGGGTCTATCCACGGCGACGGACCACTACTGGACGCTATGGATGCATTCACACCGACCTGTTTCACCTCTCATTCCAATGATGGACTTACCCAGCTTGGGCTAACTGCCAATACAGGTATTACGTCAATAGTCGTCAACCGGGGCAGCCGTCCAACACGTATTCATCAGGCTTACATTCTGAGACGAACGTGGTTCTCGTATTACAGTGGCTCATCCTGGTCATATCAGGAAGCCTACACTACGGGGAACACCACTAAGGCGAGCGATGGCACCCTAAAAGCGGCCTCACCAGTTGCCCGTATCGTAGCGAGCCAGGAAGCCTGCCAGCGCGCCGATATAGCGGAGGATGGATTCTCATGGTGCGGCTGTGGAACGGCGAACTCTGAGGCGAATGGAATCACTCTTTCTCGCCTCGACGTAGGTGTTTACGAGCTCGCTGGTTCGGCAGGCCTGGCGTCAGAGGGATGGCAACTGCTGCCGCCAATGGACCCTGGCGGCATGGGTGAGCTGGGGGTGGTTGAGCCCGAGCAAAATGAAAGCGGCGGACTGACTATCCGCCTGTTTAAGCGAAAATACATACTTAGCGATGACGGAGAGATCGTCAAAACGAAAGGGGAACCGATGGACGTGCCTGTGAATAGCTGGATCGATGTTCGCCTGGATATGCCGTCAGACTCTCTGTTTAACCAGCGAATGATCCCGGAGCCGGAGGCTTAGCGTCTACCTCTAATGCACTGACGCGGATTGCCAGGGCTTTAATTGCAGCCAGCGCATCGAGCAACATTGGAGTCTGATCGAGGTGCAGCAGGCCGCCTATTTTTTTAACGTACTCGGGATCAATCGTTTCAATCTGCTGAGATATCACTCCGCGCCGTGGGGTCTGCGTTTCATCATCCTTAAAAGTGAAGTGCTTGAACTCCATCCGGCAAATATTCATCAACGCCTCTTCTGGATCGAGGTCATCACCGATGTTTTTCATTGTCTTATCAGACACGGCTGAAGTCATGATCTCCTTCCATGGTGCCCAGGCATTGGTATTAAAGCCACGGTAAAAGAACCGCCCTGCATCCGTTTGAGTGGCATAAGGCAACATAAATTGAGTCGATGCCCCGCTGCTGCCAGCAATGCGGACATAGTTCTGAATGTACCCGTATCCGCTGGCCGCAGGAGGGTTCACGGCAGTCGTAAAGTTGATGAGGTTTGGAAACACGCCGGGGTTTCGCGCATCGTTCAAATTGATGGTGTTTGAAGGAAGTGACGAGTCAATCAGGAAGTACCTGTAAACATCCACCGGTCCACCGAGCCCACCCACAACCTGAACGCTTCCTTCGCTCGTCCCAACGTCCTTTGTCGCGCTACTTCCTAAACCGACCTTTATTCCTCTTCCGCGCCAGAGACCCCATGATCAGCTACACGCATTTTCTGGTTGTATAAAGAATCAGCTGGCATTTCGACGCGAACGGACACGAATTGGTCGCTGGGGATATCAACCGGATCGCCGTTGCCAATGCCCTCCAGTTCGTTCCTTGCGAACTCAGGCGCGGCAGGATGCGTGCGGTGATAGGTTTTCACAAGCACGGAGCCGTCGGCATTGACTTCGTAATCCAGCCAGATCAGCGGCTGCTTATTGCGGTCTGTCGGGATATCAAAACCGCCATCAATGCCGCCCCACGCCGCGTCTGAATTCAGCCCTTCACATCCTTCTATTAAATATTCGCCTGTACCCAGGCGGGTTACAGTACAGCCCTCTGATTCAGCGTTATTCTCATACCTACCGTTGGAAAACAATTTCACAACGGGCGAAGCAGCTTTAAGCGTGCCATCGCTGGCTTTCGTTGTGTTAGCCGTATTGTAATATTTTATCCATGAGGCAGATTGCGTTGAATTATTAATCAGCCCAACATAAAACTCATCTCTGGATATTAGAGTTACCCAAAATTGATCAACATAAACACTGTTAGCTAGTCCAATAAATCGAGTATTTCCTGAGCCCGCGGGCATACCAGTAGCGGCGGAGGCTGAGCCTGCCCCCAAAAATGAATAAAAACCCGTACATTTAACGTCGAACACACTATTGAGTAATCGTGTGCCATTCATATTGCCAAAACTAAAATCGCCAACCTTAAGTAAACGGCCTGTCGTAGTGTCATAGACATCTGTGGTGGCATCCTTCGTAGCGCTACTTCCCAAACCGACGTTTTATAGATTGCCCTTAGGCTACCTGGCCGATAACTTCACCTGATTTTTTTGCAGAAATTATTGGGTGAAAAATATGCAAATTGGCTATGTAAGGGTGTCAACAAATGACCAAAATACGGATCTTCAGCGACAAGCGCTCGAACGCGCAGGATGTGAGCAGATTTTCGAAGAAAAAATGAGCGGAACAGTGGCGAACCGGCCAGCGTTGAAAAAGCTTCTTAAGACGCTGAATGAGGGGGATACGCTGGTGGTCTGGAAGCTGGATCGCCTTGGGCGCAGCATGCGGAATCTGGTGCTGCTGGTGGACGAACTCCGGCAGCGCGGCATTCATTTTAAGAGCCTCACAGATAGCATCGATACATCCAGCCCGATGGGGCGATTCATCTTTCATATCATGTCAGCCCTGGCGGAAATGGAGAGGGAGTTGATTGTGGAGCGCACCCGGGCAGGTCTGGCTGCAGCTCGTGAGAAAGGGCGAATCGGTGGCAGGCGTCCGAAGCTTACCCGGGAACAATGGGACCAGGCTGGCCGACTGATTGCTAACGGCCTGGACAGGAAGCAGGTAGCGATAATTTATGACGTTGCCGTATGCACGCTATATAAAAAATTCCCCGCTTCAAAACAGGCTTAAATCTGCTCACATAGAGTTGCGCCATAAAATTTACAAAACTCATAATCCGAAGCGACGTAGAAACTTAGAAACGAAACGGCGAAGCTTTAATCAGCCATGACAGACCCTGTGTCTTGCGTGCATACCCAAATGAAACTACTGTATATAAAAACAGTATTTGAGGTGTGCATTATGGAGTTTATCAGGCCTACAGAACTGCGAGAAATTATTGCTCTCCCGCTTTTCAGTGACTTAGTACAGTGTGGTTTCCCAAGCCCAGCGGCTGATTACGTTGAACAGCGTATCGATCTCAATGAGTTACTAGTTTCCCACCCCAGCTCGACATATTTCGTTAAGGCGGCCGGCGACTCTATGATCGAAGCCGGGATCAGCGACGGTGATCTGCTGGTGGTGGACAGTTCGCGCACTGCTGAGCATGGTGACATTGTCATCGCCGCGGTGGAAGGGGAGTTCACTGTTAAACGCCTGCAACTGCGCCCGACCGTACAACTCAATCCTATGAACAGCGCCTATAGTCCAATTGTTGTTGGCAGTGAAGACACACTGGACGTGTTTGGCGTTGTTACTTTCATCGTTAAATCTGCGAGCTGAATATGTTTGCCCTCTGTGATGTGAACTCGTTCTACGCATCATGCGAGACTGTATTCAGGCCGGATCTGAGAGGGCGGCCGGTGGTCGTTCTCTCGAATAATGATGGCTGCGTAATCGCTCGCAGCGCCGAGGCCAAGGCCGCTGGAATTACAATGGGGGAGCCATTCTTTAAGCAAAAGGACTTATTCCGGCGCGCTGGGGTTGTTTGCTTCAGTAGCAACTATGAGTTGTATGCTGATATGTCCAATCGGGTGATGACAACACTGGAGGAAATGAGCCCCCGCGTCGAAATTTACAGTATCGATGAAGCTTTTTGTGACCTGGCGGGCGTTAGGAACTGCCGGGACCTGACTGATTTCGGGAAAGAGATCCGCGCAACAGTTCTTAAGCGTACGCACCTGACTGTCGGGGTTGGCATTGCGCAAACAAAAACACTCGCTAAGCTGGCAAACCACGCCGCCAAGAAATGGCAGCGCCAGACCGGCGGAGTGGTCGATTTATCCAATATCGATCGGCAACGTCGGTTGTTGGCTATCGTGCCTGTAGAAGATGTATGGGGCGTGGGCAGGCGCATCAGTAAGAAGCTGAACGCCATGGGCATCAAAACGGCTCTGGACCTCTCAGAACAAAGCACATGGATTATCCGTAAACACTTTAACGTGGTACTCGAACGAACGGTCCGGGAGTTACGCGGCGAACCTTGTCTGGATCTAGAGGAGTTTGCACCAGCAAAGCAGGAAATCGTCTGCAGTCGCTCATTCGGCGAACGCGTTACCGAGTACGAACAGATGCGTCAGGCTATCTGCAGTTATGCGGCAAGAGGCGCTGAAAAGCTTCGGGGCGAGCATCAATACTGCCGCTTTATTTCCGCATTCGTGAAAACCTCTCCCTTTGCGCTTAACGAGCCGTATTATGGTAATAGCGCGTCAATGAAGCTTCTTACCCCTACACAGGATTCCCGAGACATCATCAACGCCGCGATAAAGTGCTTGGACAAAATCTGGAAGGATGGTCACCGGTACCAGAAAGCAGGAATCATGCTCGGGGATTTTTTCAGCCAGGGTGTGGCCCAGCTCAACCTATTCGACGAGAACGCGCCACGGGCCGGTAGCGAAAGGTTGATGGAAGTGCTCGATCACCTGAACGCAAAGGACGGAAAAGGAACGCTCTACTTTGCAGGGCAGGGCGTTCAGCAGCAATGGCAGATGAAGCGTGAAATGCTGTCGCCGCGGTACACGACAAGAATTTCCGATCTTCTCAAGGTTAGATAAATTTTATTGGTCACTCGACTAAGTTATATGCTTTGTCTATTTATTTTGAATGTTCATAACATAGACAAAGCCGAACGCATTTACAAAACTGAAGTGTTTATCTGGTCAAGCCAAGCAAGAATTTGTCCACTAAAATGAATAAATGATCTGATGGTTCTAAAGTATTAACTTTTTGGTCCATCATAGCAATAAGATCTTGATCACATAAATTAATAATCAGCTTACCATGTTCTCTCATCGCTCCCTGGCACATTCTTTCAGCAGAATCAGACACTTCCTTTCTAGAGATGATAAATGCGACACTTCTGAAGGATTTTGGAGATAAATATTTTTCTGTAGTTAGTATCTGTTGCTGGGAAATAGGGTTGCAATAGTTTTTAAATTCAAAAACAACATACCTGCTTTTCATCTCATTAATGACGAAATTCCACATGTCAGTGTTTGATTTAACTCTGCAAACCAAGTCATAACGATATAAGGAGTCAAATGTGCTAAGTTGAGAATGCCAGCCTGACAGCTGAGAATCAAAAATAAACTTTAGAATTTTCGTGCAAACCTCCTCATAAGGCGCTCCATCCCCGCAAGGCGTTTCGAGTAATTCTGCTTTTAATTTTTTTGATTCGTTCTTCAGCTCTAATGAATAAAGGTCGTTATTTTTTAGTATTTTTTCTATATTTAATTTATCAAATTCTACGCCTGCTTTAGGAGTGCCGCTTATCTCTATATCTATATTTATCTCATCTTTGCTGGGTTCAAAGAATATGTTAAGTTGGCTAGAAAGCCTTGCATTAACAATAGCTAGCTTTGATAAATCATGCCTGTCATAGATAATCACCCCATAAACGTCCTTAATCGATTTCTTAATATCAGGAGGAACGAAGCATGAAACAATCAAAAGTTTATCAGTTTTATTTAAAAGTTGTGACTTACGCAGTAAAGTTGATGCCGCCCTTGTGAGTAAGGCCACATTTTCTCTCTCGCTTCTATAAAACTTAACTTCAACTATGAAATCCTGTTTTTGATTTTTCGCGAAAAAATCAACTTCAAATGGTACAACATTTGATATTTTATGGCGACTGTTGTGTTTATAAATATTATAACCATTTTCAGAGAGTATCTGTGAACATAGTTTTTCAAAGTCCATTGAAATTTCATGTGGTTTTAACATGTGATACTAGCCTTAAAATTAAAAGTTTAATAACGATGAAAAGTGATTTTTTATCATTTATAAAATATGGGACAGTTTTCCATATGTAACTTTCTGATGTTATTATTCATTGTGAAATTAAATTAACATAAAGTATTTTAATGAATTCCGATACATATTAAATGATAAGGTCTGTAATGTATAGGAACATTTATAAAGTGATCCTCATGAATCACGGTACCGCTTGTTCCCCTTTTTTCTTTTCATTACAAGAAGGCGTTTTGCATTTTAGCTGACAGTCTTGATTAACTCCGATCCCTGGTTCTTCACATTACCCACGGCGCGTGTCACGGCGTGCCAGATAAACTTGTCAGCTGGCACAGCACCGTCGGCAGCTATCTCTTCAGCTTCTTTCCCGCCGATATCCTGCCGCATCCACGCTCGAGCCGCTTCAGGTGACAAAACCAGTGGCCTACGGTCGTGAATGTCGACCAGTCCTTTGTCAGCTGCAGACGTCACTATCAGGAAACCCTCTGCTTCATCGCCGCGTTCGAATGGTGTACTGCCGATCACGGCCATAAATATCGGCTGACTGTCTGCCCGGTAAATGAAATAAGGCTGCTTCTTGTCGCCTTCCTTCTTCCACTCGAACCATCCATCAGCAAAGCATATCGCCCGGCCATGCTGCCAGAGAGGTTTGAACATGCGGCTTGTGGCCGCAGTCTCAACGCGAGCGTTAATCAGTGGCGGCTTATCCCACCACCCGGGCGCATAGCCCCAGAACACTGGATCGAGATGCAGCTGCTCGTCGCGTTCGCTCAGCAGCAGAACTTTGGTACCGGGTGCAACGTTGTAGCGTCCAATCGGCTCCGGGTCGTATGCGATGTCACGATCAGCTTCATCGGCCAGGTAAGCCAGATATTCTTCTCGGGTTTGGGCTTGTGCAAAACGTCCACACATAGAAACCTCCAGTCGGATGCCAGACTGAAAGTATAGGGCAGGGAGAAAAATCAGCGCGCTGGTTAAGTCTTACAAACGGATTCGTGGCGAATATGCTGATCAGGTAGAGAGGTGTAAAGCGGTGTGTTACGAAACTGGAAGGAGCTACGCAAAAGTGTCAATTTTGGGGGCAAATTTGGGGGCAAAATTGAGCCGGGGGCATGATTTGGGGCGTTAAAACGACCTATATTGTCCGATAAAGTCCACCCAGGGTCTTTTGCAAGTCGCTGATTTATAATTAACTTTCTGATTTCACAGTGATTATGATTTCTACCAAACAGTCTAACGCTGATTATGTTGTTGTGGTGATAAACATTGACTAAACCGGGGAAAAGCATCCCCCTTTTCGGGCGAAAAGGGGGAGAAGGGGTTACTTCAGCTCGTCAACCATCGTGACGGCGCGACCAATATAGTTCGCCGGGGTCATCGCCTTGAGACGCGTTTTCTCGTCCTCCGGCAGTTCCAGACCGTCGATAAACTGCTTCATGCCTTCAGCGTCCACGCGTTTGC
>DATERH010000308.1:0-4052 GCA_035271785.1 Buttiauxella sp. | reverse complement strand
TTAGAAAACGCCCTGCTGGAATTCCCAGGCTGTGCAATGGTTATCTCGCACGACCGTTGGTTCCTTGACCGTATCGCCACGCACATTCTGGATTACCAGGATGTAGGTAAAGTGGAGTTCTTTGAAGGTAACTTTACTGAGTACGAAGAGTACAAGAAACGCACCCTGGGTGCGGATGCGCTGGAACCTAAGCGTATTAAGTACAAGCGTGTAACGAAGTAATATCCCTGTCGCTCTTCAAGACGCAGGGTTGTTGGCTGCTTCTTGAAGTTGCCTGGGCATAAAAAGGGGCGCTCAATGCGCCCCATTTTTTTGGCGAGTCCGTTTATCCACGTTCGCCAATCATGTTCTTAACCAAATCAACACAGCGCAAGAAACGAGAATCGTAGTCAGACTCTTCCACATGCACATAGCTGATGTTGTTTTCATCAAGCATCGACACCAACAGGTTCTGGAAGGATTTCCGGTCAGTTTCACTACCGAGGCTACGTAAACCATCAGCCACCCACGGTGTGTTGTTTTCCAGCAGAATCACCAGATCAAAACGGTACTCATCGATCAACGCCTGCACAAACGGGTGTTCACGCCCTTCGTACTTTTTGCAAAACGCCTGTGTAGTGACAAAGTCGGTATCGATAAAGGCGACTTTATTGGCATATTTGACTGCAAAATCAACGTACTGAGCATGACCAATGGCAATCTTGTCGTAGTCGGAATATTGCAGCGCCATCTCATCACCACCAAGGTGCGAGAAGACGTAATCACGGCCATATTCCCAGGCACTGGTGGTATTAAAAATGTTGGCGAGCTTATTCACCATCCACGACTTACCGCTCGACTCTCCACCCAGAATAGCGACGGTTCTGACAAAGAACGGTTTTACTTCGGTTGGGATATATTCCCAGTAACGGAAAGGGTTTTCACGTATCTGCCCACCACTAATATTCATGAACGTCCGTTTCGGGTCAATTAGCACCGTTTCAATACCGAGTTGTTCGATAAACCGCGGCGCATCACTTTCTTCGGAAGTGTAGATACAATCGGGATTGATACCTTTGCCTTCCATAAACGCTTTGATGCCGCGGCTCCAGACATCCCAACCATGTGGGTAAGGCTCCATCCCTTCTTCGTTAAACGAATGAATGCGGATATTTTTCTGATACTTGAAGGTCTGTAGTAGCCAGCGTAGGCGGTCACCGGTGGTGGGTTGCTGCGACATCGCGCTGTCTTCAAACAACAAACGGTCACGGGTTTCGTCATAGCCCATGATGATATGGAGTTCATCAACCTGGCTTGCCGCCCGCTGAATCAAATAGATATGGCCGGTATGTAGCGGGTAAAACTTCCCGAACACGATACCGATTTTTTTCTCACGCCGTGGAAACTCCAGCCCCAAAAAACGGTGTAATGCTTCCAGTTTCTGCGCGCTTGGGCTTTTGATTTTGGCGTTCAGTAACTGGCTAAGATAACCCTTGGTCATGCCGCAGGATTCTGCAACTTGCTGCAGCGTTACACTCTGCTGACGAATAGCGGTCTTCAGGTATTCAAAAGACGACATGTTGCCTGCCTCCTGCAAAATTGGGCGAATATTTCCGTCATCGTGTCACTCGAATACTCACGGGTATATACCAAAATAATTCGAGTTGCATTGAGGCGGCAAGTGAACAAATCCCGATGAGCTTACTGTAGTAAGTGATTCGGGTGAGTGAACGCAGCCAACAAAGAGGCAACTCGAAGTATGACGGGTATATTTAATTATAAGTCGTCAAACACAGACAAAGCATCAGCAAGTTTTTTCACGCCAAATACCTGCATCCCTTCCGGTAGTTTTTTCGGCACATTCGCCTGTGGCACGATGGCACGCTTAAAGCCGTGTTTTGCCGCTTCAGAAATACGTTCCTGGCCGCTTGGTACCGGGCGAATTTCCCCCGCCAGCCCGACTTCACCAAACACCACTAAATCCTGTGGCAAAGCGCGGTTACGTAAACTGGAAACCAACGCCAGTAGTAAGGCCAGGTCAGCACTGGTTTCGGTGACTTTTACACCACCCACCACATTAACAAACACATCCTGGTCGGCCATTTGCAGGCCACCGTGACGATGCAAGACAGCCAGCAAAATAGCCAGGCGGTTTTGTTCAAGACCCACGGCAACACGGCGCGGATTGGACATCATGGATTGGTCCACCAACGCCTGAATCTCTACCAACAATGGGCGCGTACCTTCCCACACCACCATCACCGAACTACCGGGAGTCACTTCATCACCGCGGCTCAGGAAGATGGCGGAAGGATTACTGACTTCACGCAGACCTTGCTCCGTCATGGCAAACACGCCCAACTCATTCACCGCACCAAAGCGGTTTTTATGGCTGCGCAGTGTACGGAAACGGGAATCGGCGTCACCATCAAGCATGACCGAACAGTCGATACAGTGTTCGAGCACTTTTGGCCCGGCAAGCGAACCATCTTTGGTCACGTGGCCAACCATAATAATCGCCACACCACGTGTTTTAGCAAAGCGAGTCAGGTAAGCGGCAGACTCACGCACCTGAGCCACGCTGCCAGGGGACGACTGCACATCCGCCATATGCATGACCTGGATGGAGTCGATAACCATCAGTTTTGGTGCTTCTTCTTCGGCAATCATGCAGATTTGCTCGATGCCGGTTTCCGAAAGCATATTCAGGTTATTGGTCGGCAACCCCAAGCGGTGAGCACGCATCGCCACTTGTTGCAGCGATTCCTCACCTGTGACGTACAACGTTTTCATCTGCTCGCTAAGTTTGCACAAGGTTTGCAGCAGTAGCGTAGATTTACCGGCACCAGGGTTACCCCCAATCAAAATGGCACTCCCCGGCACCACACCGCCACCTAAAACGCGGTCAAACTCTTTAAAACCGGTAGAAAAACGCGGCAGCTCTTCGAGACTAATTTCAGAAAGTTTCTGCACTTTACTGACGCCCGCACTGCCGGCATAACCAGACAAACGCTCATTACGCGCAACCGTCGGAGAGGCCGCAATGCGCACCTCGGTGATAGTGTTCCATGCGTGACAGGCACTGCATTGCCCCTGCCAGCGAGGATAATCTGCACCGCACTCATTGCAGACAAATGCACGTTTTGGAGCTTTCGCCATTAGCGTTCTTCCTGGATAAGGCTACCGGATAGAATGCAAAATACGCCCATCAAATCAGCATGACGGATGGTGACTTCTGTTTTCTCATTCACTTTAGGTTTAGCGTGGAATGCAATGCCCAGGCCAGCCGATTGAATCATCGGTAAGTCATTCGCGCCATCGCCAATCGCGACGGTTTGCGCGACAGGAATTTCATATTTATCCGCCAGACGTTTGAGTGTCTCGGCTTTGAACTGCGCATCAACAATTTGACCAATGACTTCACCCGTCAGCTTGCCGTCGCAGATTTCCAGCTCATTTGCCACGACCGCATCCAGGTGCAGTTTGTCGCGCAAGAATTCGGCGAAGAAGGTGAAACCACCGGAGGCAATGGCGACTTTCCAGCCCAGTGATTCGAGTTTCAGCACCAGTGACGTCAGCCCTGGCATTAACGGCAGTTCATCACGAACCTGGCGCAGAATAGAAGCATCCGCCCCTTTGAGCGTTCCAACGCGCTGTTTCAAGCTCGCAGCAAAGTCCAGCTCGCCACGCATCGCACGTTCGGTGACTTCTGCGACCATTTCACCGGTGCCCGCCAGTTTCGCGATTTCATCGATACATTCGATTTGGATGGCGGTGGAATCCATGTCCATGACCAGCAGGCCTGGTGTGCGTAGATGCGGGATTTTGCCTAGTGGTGCGACATCCAACCCGGCGTCATGTGCAAGTTTGGTCGCGCGCGGGGTTAATGAACCCGCCAGGCGAATAACTTGATAATCTTCAACGCACCACGCGGTGACGATAACCATTGCCGCACCCAGCTTACGTTGGTAGCGATTCAGGCACTCTTTATCCAGATTCCGACCATACAGAAGCCAGCCACTGCGGCCAGCACGGTAATCGAGCGGCATAACTTCATCGCCACTTAACGATAG
>DATERH010000307.1:0-9396 GCA_035271785.1 Buttiauxella sp. | reverse complement strand
CGGTGTGAACCGTCCTGGTTGTTTTGCAGAATATTTAGTCCTGCCCGCTTTTAATGCTTTCAAAATACCTGACAACATCTCTGACGATTTGGCTTCTATCTTTGACCCGTTTGGCAACGCTGTTCACACCGCGTTGTCTTTTGATCTGGTCGGCGAAGATGTACTGGTGTCTGGTGCTGGCCCGATTGGCATCATGGCTGCAGCTGTTGCTAAGCATGTAGGTGCGCGTAACGTCGTCATCACTGATGTGAATGAATACCGTCTTGAGTTGGCGCGTAAAATGGGTATTACCCGTGCGGTAAACGTCAGCAATGAAAATCTGAATGACGTGATGAAAGAGTTGGGCATGACCGAAGGCTTTGATGTGGGTCTGGAAATGTCAGGTGCACCACCAGCGTTCCGTACCATGCTCGATACTATGAACCACGGTGGCCGTATTGCGATGCTGGGTATTCCGCCGTCGGACATGTCTATCGATTGGACGAAAGTCATCTTCAAGGGATTGTTCATCAAAGGGATTTACGGACGCGAGATGTTCGAAACCTGGTACAAAATGGCAGCATTGATTCAGTCTGGTCTGGATTTGTCTCCAATCATCACTCACCGTTTTGAAATCGATGATTTCCAGAAAGGGTTTGATGCAATGCGTTCCGGGCAGTCCGGTAAAGTGATACTTAGCTGGGATTAATCGCGCGATAATAAGTTAGAAAAAGGCCGGGAAACCGGCCTTTTTCACATCTTTACTCGCTTGCGGTGAGTTTCTCAGCATCCGTTAGATAGCGTACTTTACGGGTGTAATCTTGCCCTTTAAACAGCAATTCACTCTCCGGCGAGACAAGATACTTTTGCCATTCTGAAAGCGGGAAACCGCCATGAGCACCGACAACTGGTTTTGGGATAACGGAGGGTGCCCCTCCAATTTTCTTGGACACAGGCCAGTTCATCCAGTCACCCAAATTCACCGTTTTGATATCCAGCATATCCAGTAATGCAGCCAACGGTAGCTGATCTGTAGGCGGCTGACTATCGTCCATCAGCTCCCAGGTGTCCTGGAATAATGTGAGCCATAACGGGCAAATTCGACGCCAGGTTTTACGCGACGCCGCAAGGAAAGCACCATTAACGTGATCGACAATGTATGGACGAACAGTATCTTTGTAATACGCAGGTACTTTTTCGGTCGGTGCTTTATCCAGTTTGGCGATCATTTTTCCCTGACGGAAACTGGAATAGATATGATTTTCTTCGATTTTAAAACCTGGCATTTGCAGCAAGTTGAGATCGGAGTCGATCATCAAAATACCGTCGGTGCGTGCTTGCAACGGTGCATTTAGTTTGATTAAACGGCTAAGGTAAATTTGCTTGTAGCGATAACCTTCTTCGCGTTGTGGAAGCTCAAGCGTAGCAATGCGAGTTTTCAGTGGCAGTTCGCCAAACTCATGCGCCTGGCGATCGGAAACAATCACAATCTCCTCAACATCAGGAGCAAAACGTGCCGCGAACGTTGCTGAAAGCAAACCTTCTTCTATGTAATCTGCACCAGCGCAAGGAATAACAATAGAGGTTACGGGCACAGCAGCACTTCCCGCTGCAGGTTCCTGATAAGGGATGTTATGTCGCGCCGTAATATGGCGATATTTTGCATTCAGAAATTTAAACATTTTCATTCCGGGTTGGTTTTGCTGCACCAAGTACGGCTTCGACACCAGCAACATAGTGTTCTATCGCATAGTTATCAATCACCCGCAGGTAGGCTTGCTGAATTAAGGCATCACGTAATACGCTATTTTGCCACACTTGCTCAAGTTGTGAAGCAAGCTTAATGGTATCGCCATATGGGTAGAGTAGGCCAGTGCGGCCTGAGTCGATTAACTCAGCAGTACCCGTCACATTCGAACCGATAACTACCGTTTTGAGCAACATAGATTCGAGGACAACGCGCGGTAATCCTTCACTTTTGGAAGCAAGAATGAAGGCATCAAATGCGGCCAAATAATCCAGCGGGTTATTACGAAAGCCAGTAAAGATGATGCTGTCGGCAAATCCATAATCAGCTGCCTGGCGCTTTAACTTTTCTCTATCTGCACCTTCACCCACCAGGACAAATTTCCATTTTGCTTCGGGATGCTGCAGTTGAAAACGATGCAAAGCTTCGAGTGTGTGATGGCAGGATTTTCTTGGAATCAATGACCCAATACTGCCAAACAAAAATGTGCCGTCTTCAATGCCTAACGACCGGCGTATTGCCATACCGGAAGGGAGTGGTTGGTGAATATCAATGGCATTAGGAACCGTTACACAGAGTGATTTCTTCACGCCATGATTAAGCAGCACACTTTCCACTCCATGAGAAACAGCAATAACAGCATCGCCGACACGGTTCACGACTCTGGTAATCGACTGACTCATCACCGGCTCAATACGGCAATGTTGCACGACGGCAACATCAAGAGGCTCTGCCGCCAGATAACCTTCTAAATTAGATCCAGGCTGGTTATTCATGTACAGAATTTCGTAGCCATCTTTTTGCAATCGCTCGCGTAAGACTACGGCGTTCGGTTTGATTCGCCATTGCTTATCAATGTATGCAGTTACCTTTTTGCGCCCAGCTTTGCTGAAGAACAAAAATGTGCGCGCCACTTCTTTGCTGACTTTTGCCCAACCCGGTTGTTTGCGTTGGGGGATGAAAATGACAGGAATCTGAATGCTATTCAGCACTTTCTCAATGGTTTCAGCTTCTCCGCGCGCATAGTTGTAGTAAAAGCAGCACGTGATATCAAACCGTTGACGGTCAATACGCTTGAGCAGTTCCAACATGCTGTTGGTACCGCCACCCCACTCTTTACCGTTATCCAGCAAGAGAATTTTACGCCGTTGTTGCGCCATTGTAGACCGGCTCCTGTAGCATTATTCAACGCGGCATTATAAAGGCAGTATTGAGTGATAACTAACGCTTTTGATGACTCTTTTACGGGTTAAATTAATAATCGAAAAATTCGAAGCCGGATTTATAATTCACAGCTACAATTATTCACCATGATATAATTTATTTTTTCTTATAGCATAACAGCTATGTTTAAAATATCAGTTTGTTTACTGACTTATAACTCTTCTCGTCTGCTTCGCGAAGTATTGAAACCATTCATATCAATTGCAGATGAAATCATTATTGTGGATGCGGAAAGTCACGACAAGACTATTAATATTCCTCGTGGTTATGGTTTTGAACCTATATATCAGTCATTTAATATGCACGGTGAACAAATGAACCATGCTACTGGGCTTGCGAACCATCTATCCCTTATCCTCATCTGATTTCCCTGTGCACTTGTATAACCGTCGACAGACGCGACTTAACGATAACCCGGTAGATGATCAAGCTGAGGGGGTTATTAACTCATCTGTTATTTCTGATTTTGTACGTCATGATGCTTTTTATAGTATTTGTGAGGTCTTCAATAAATTACATAGTTATACGACTCGTCTGGTCATAAATAAGAAAATCAAGCCATCACGACTAAGAGGTGTGATAAGTGCCATCGGCGCATTTTTTAAAGGGTATTTGTTCAGTGGTGCGTGGAGGAAAGGGCGAGTGGGTCTTGTCACCGACTTGTATGCCACGTTCTACAGTATTTCTAAAATACTTCAAGGCCCGGTATTGGGATGGAAAATTAAACAGCACTGCGCACAGAGAAAGTGCTTCCTCTGCGCGTCCACAAAATCAGGACTGAGTGGTCTTCATTGATTTTCCCCAACCTTGCCATTGGTGCTGAATATATTTCACCAGCATGCTTTGACTAATGCTGTCGCCTAATACAGTGAAGTAAGTGGTGGCATACACAGGTTCCAGCGGTTTTTTAGGCTTGCACAATTTCACGCCGCTGAAAGGATTTCTTGGTTGTTCAGCCGGCTTTCCAGGCTGTACAGGACGCGTGTTATTTGGCCTTGAGGTATCAACTTGCGGTTCATTTAGCAAGCTACTCGGACGCACCAGCGTAATATCTGAAGGCAAGCTGTAGACCATCTGTTGCAGTACGCGTACGGTTGAAGGATGTGGATGGCCGATGGCAATCGCTGAACCATTGCGGCGAGCCAACTCAACTGCACGATTAAACTGGAAGCGAATATCGGCTTCGTTTTGCGTATCGTCCAGGAACACTTTACGTTTGATAACCTTGACATTAGTACTGGCTGCAGCCCGCATCGACTGGCTATTTCCTATCGTCATACTGTCGAGAAAATAGAGATTGTATTGCCCGAGGGACTGCATCACTTTCTGCATGCCGAACAGGCTGGAGGTCATGGCGCTGCCCATGTGGTTATTCAAACCCACGGCATAGGGCACTTTATTTACCGAATCACGGATAATTCGTTCAATTTCACCGCTGCTCATTTCTGGGCGCAGAGTGTCTTTTTCCAACGGTTGTTTACTCAGTGGGGCCATCGGCAAGTGAATAAGCACTTCGTGCCCAGCGTTATGCGCCTTAGTTGCCATTTCGCGTGCGTGCGGAGCATTGGGCAAAACGGCCACAGAAATGTTAGAAGGCAATGCGATAACTTGGTTTTCTTGTACGGGGCGATAACCGAAGTCATCTATCACAATTGCCAGTTTCCCGGAGTAAACGGGGGTTGTCAGCATGAGTGTGCTGACGAGAGTGAAAAACACACGACGGATTTGAAGCAAAACTTATCTTCCCAACCACGGCTGTGGATTGACGGCCTGGCCCTGGCGACGAATTTCAAAATAAAGTGACGGGCGGCCCTGACCACCACTGTTACCTACCAGTGCAATAGCCTGGCCGGCACGAACTTGTGTTCCAACATTAACCAGTGCACTCTGGTTGTAACCGTACAAACTCATATCGCCCTTACCGTGTTCAACGACCACCACGAGGCCATAGCCTTGTAGCCAATCGGCAAGGATCACGCGTCCATCTGCAATCGCTTTAACTTCCGTACCTTCACCCGCGGCGATAACAATCCCTTTCCAACGTAGCTCACCCTGCAGTTGTTCGCCATAGCGATGCAAGATTGAACCACGTACTGGCCAGAATGCTTGTCCGCGAGGTGACCCAAGACCGCCGGTTCGCGATATCAGTGAACGTTCGCTCTCGGTAGGTTTGTAGGTGCTGCCTTTGCTGGTCGCTTCTTTCTGACGGTTTTTAACCTGTTCGGCTTCACGTGCCTCTTTCTGCGCGCGCGCTCTGGCTGCCGCTTCTGCTCGGGCGAGTTGATCGCGCAGACGCGATTCGTTCTGGCGCATTTCGCTCAGCTTATGCTGATCTTGCTGCAAAGAGGATTCGAGAGTAGATAGTGTTTTTTTACGCTCGTTGCGTGCACTTTCAAGCTTGGTTTGCTGAGCTTGTTGTTCGTAGAGCAAGGTCTGTTGTTCAGTTTGCTTCGATTCCAGGCTCGCTTTTTGTTCCGCCGCTTCTGCTTTTGTTTGCCTTAGCTGCTCAATGGTTTCCTGACGCGCGGCGTTTAGGTAGCCGAAGTAAGCCTGCAGGCGTTGTCCGCGTTGGCTTTCTTCGCCGCTTAAAATCAGCTGGATACCAGTATGTTGGCCCTGGCGGAATGAAGCGTCGAGTTGAGCGGCCAGATTGCGTTCCTGCGATGCCTGCTGTTTTTGCAGTTTCGCGAGGGAAGCATTCATGGTGGCAATTTGGCGGTTAAGATCGGCAAGCGTATTTTGCGTGTCGCGCAGCTTGCGGCTGGCTTCAGCAATGGCTTTTTCTTGTGCCTGGAGTTGAGTCATTAATGCTGAACGTTGTTGCTGTTGCTGGCGTACCGCGCGTTCTTTAGTCGCAATATCCTGCTGGATAGATTTCAACTCGGCGCGATCGTCGGCATGACTGGTAAAAGGACATAACAATACGCCAGCGCTTAGAACGCTGGCGTAAATCATAGGCCTGACTGAAAACACTTTCGATTTCACGGCCCATGTTATTGAAAAAATCGCTTTTCCCCTCATGGGGAGGGATTATTCCACGATGAACAGCGGCTTGCCAGTCATCTCTTGCGGGATTTCCATACCCATCAGGTTCAGCATAGTTGGAGCGATATCAGAAAGCTTGCCGCCTTCTACCGCTTTCACAGTACGAGAACCAATGTAAATCAACGGAACTGGCAGGCTAGTATGCGCGGTATGAGCCTGGCCCGTTGCAGGGTCAGCCATCTGCTCGGCGTTGCCGTGGTCAGCGGTAATGAGCAACTGCCCACCCACGCTTTTAACTGCAGAAACAACCTGAGCAACACAGTTATCCAGAGCTTCGATTGCCGCCACAGCCGCTTCAAAAACACCGGTATGCCCAACCATGTCACCATTTGGATAGTTACAAATGATGGTGTCATATTTGCCGCTGCGGATTGCTGCCAGCAGTTTTTCGGTCAGTTCAACAGAACTCATTTCGGGTTGCAGATCGTAGGTAGCAACTTTCGGGGAGTTGATCAGAATACGGTCTTCGCCAGCAAACGGCTCTTCAACGCCACCATTGTAGAAGAAGGTGACGTGCGCATATTTTTCAGTTTCGGAGATACGCAACTGAGTTTTGTCGTGCTTCGCCATCCACTCACCAAAGGTATTGGTCAGTGATGCTGGTGGGTAAGCACAAGCAGCTTTGATGTCTGCTGCATATTCGGTCAGCATCACGAAGTCGCCGAAGTTAACCACTTTCTTACGTGCAAAACCGTCGAAGTCAGCGTTAACAAAGGTACGGGTGATTTGACGTGCACGGTCGGCGCGGAAGTTCATGAAGATCAGCGCGTCACCGTCGTTCATTGCTGCATCTGCTTCACCTTCTGCACGAATCACCGTTGGTTTAACGAATTCGTCGTTCTCGTCACGAGCGTATGCCGCTTCCAGACCTGCAACAGCAGTGTTTGCCTGGAATTCGCCTTTTGCTTGGGTCAGCAGGTCATATGCCAGTTCAACGCGGTCCCAACGGTTATCGCGGTCCATAGCGTAGTAACGGCCAATCAGCGAGGCAACACGGCCCTTGCCGAGGGAGGCAAATTTATCGGCAAACTTCTTCAGTGAGGATTCTGCACTGCGTGGTGGGGTATCGCGACCATCAAGGAAAGCGTGCAGGTAGATGGCTTCAGCGCCGCGTTCAGCTGCCAGCTCAATCATTGCCAGAATATGTTCTTCGTGGCTGTGAACGCCGCCAGCGGATGCCAGACCCATGATATGCACGGCTTTACCTGCAGCAACAGCTTTGTCCACTGCAGCAGTAAGCGTTGGGTTGGCGAAGAAAGTACGTTCTTTAATTTCAACGTCCAGACGAGTCAGATCCTGGTAAACAATGCGGCCAGCGCCAAGGTTTACGTGACCGACTTCGGAGTTACCCATTTGGCCGTCTGGCAGACCAACTTCCATACCAGATGCGTTGATCAAGGTATGTGGACGCTGTGCCCACAGGTTATCCATAACCGGGGTTTTAGCATTCAGAATAGCGTTATCCTGCTGCTCTTCACGGTGACCATAACCATCCAGAATCACCAGAACCATAGGTTTTTTAGTAACTGACATTGCGACAACCTCTAAGCCAAAGACAAAATTTGCGTAATTTTACTACAGACCACGGGGTAAATAGCCGCAGAAGATCAAAAAAAAGGGTTGGATTGTGATCGGTTTTACGTCGTTAACGTAATTTTTTTCGTAACAGTCCGCAGAATCTACATAACCTAACGCAGACTGGCTGTATTTGGCACAACGCAAATGTATACTCCTCACTTGGTTTTTTCATATTACTTAGTCGGGAGCTACACCCCCCCATGCAAGAAATTACGCAATTCATTGGTCGTCATCCCATACTTATTTTGGCGTGGGTTGGCTTGTTGGCCGCCGTACTTTTCATGACCTTTAAAGGTTTAACCTCTAAGGTTAAGGTCATCACCCGTGGTGAGGCGACACTCCTCATCAACAAAGAAGATGCCGTTGTAGTCGACGTGCGTTCACGTGATGATTACCGCAAAGGTCATATCGCTAACTCCTTGAGTGTTCTGCCAGCTGATATTAAAAGTGGTAACTTCGGTGAGTTGGAAAAACATAAAGCGCAGCCTGTGATCGTAGTTTGTGGCAATGGTGTTAGTTCGCAAGATTCAGCCGCATTGCTGACAAAAGCCGGTTTCGAGAAAGTAACCTTGCTTAAAGAAGGGATTGCTGGCTGGAGCGGGGAAAACCTGCCATTAGTTCGCGGTAAATAAATCGAGGCGCACATTGGAGAAGACCATGGCGAATATTGAAATCTACACTAAAGCAACCTGTCCATTTTGCCATCGTGCAAAAGACCTGCTGCAAAGCAAAGGGGTCACGTTTCAGGAGTTAGCGATTGACGGTGATGCCGTAAAGCGCGAAGAGATGATTAAACGCAGTGGACGAACCACAGTGCCGCAGATTTTTATTGACGCACAGCACATTGGCGGTTGCGATGACTTGTATGCACTTGATGCTCGTGGTGGACTTGATCCCCTACTACGCTAGTGCACTCCTTTGTCGCTTACTGCCGTTTAAGGACGTATTAATTTTTTAAGGGTTAACAATGTCAGAACAAAACAACACAGAAATGGCTTTCCAGATTCAGCGTGTCTACACCAAAGACATTTCTTTTGAAGCACCCAATGCGCCGCACGTTTTCCAGAAAGACTGGCAGCCAGAAGTGAAGCTGGATCTTGATACCGCTTCCAGCCAACTGGCAGACGACGTCTATGAAGTTGTGTTGCGTGTTACTGTCACCGCAACACTGGGCGAAGATACTGCATTCCTGTGTGAAGTTCAGCAGGCAGGTATCTTCTCCATCGGTGGGATCGAAGGTCCGCAGATGGCACATTGCCTGGGTGCGTACTGCCCGAACATTCTGTTCCCTTATGCACGTGAAGCAATCACTAGCCTAGTTTCTCGTGGTACCTTCCCGCAACTGAACCTTGCACCGGTTAACTTCGATGCGCTGTTCATGAGTTATCTGGAGCAGCAAAACGGCGAAGGTGCTGAAAACCATCAGGATGCCTGATGAATAGCCTTAATGCCTCAATGACTGTGATCGGTGCCGGTTCGTACGGCACCGCTCTTGCCATCACACTGGCGCGTAATGGTCACCACGTTGTTCTGTGGGGCCATGATCCTAAACACCTTGCTACATTGCAGGCCGATCGCTGTAATGCGGCGTTTCTTCCTGATGTCCCTTTTCCTGACACTCTCCATCTTGAAAGCGATTTAGCGAAAGCACTGTCTGCCAGCCGCAATATTCTGGTCGTCGTGCCGAGTCATGTTTTCGGGGAAGTGCTGCGTCAAATCAAACCGTTAATGCGTAAAGACGCACGTATCGTCTGGGCGACTAAAGGTTTGGAAGCAGAAACCGGGCGTCTGTTGCAAGACGTTGCGCGTGAAGCTCTCGGTGA
>DATERH010000306.1:0-8040 GCA_035271785.1 Buttiauxella sp. | reverse complement strand
CAAATAAGCGATGAACAGCGTCAGCAGGCGATGAAAGCGGCCAACCCTTCAGTTGTTTTACGCAATTGGCTGGCTCAGCGTGCCATTGATGCCGCAGAGCAGGGCGATGTGAGCGTTCTGGCACAATTACATGAAACGCTGAAACAACCATTTGCCGACCATGATGGAGACGTGACGCAACGTCCACCAGATTGGGGGCGGCATTTAGAGGTGAGTTGTTCTAGTTAAACAACGCGCAGCGACAAAGGAGTAGGGTGGGTAAGCGCAAGCCGCTACCCACCGAAAAATCAAAAACGGCTATCTGTTGCGTCTGCCAGCATATCGAGCAGCGTTTTCGTGTCTTCCCAGTTCAGACAAGGGTCGGTAATAGACTGGCCATAGACTAACGGTTTCCCCGCAACAATTTTCTGCGTCCCTTCATGAATAAAACTCTCCGCCATAACACCGACAATGGCGCGCGAACCATTACGAATCTGGTTACAGACGTCCTCACACACTTCCAGTTGGCGGCGATGCTGTTTCTGACAGTTGCCGTGGCTAAAATCAATCACTAATTGCTCAGGTAAATCAAACTCATGCAGGCTTTCACATGCCGCAGCAATGTCTGATGCGTGGTAGTTTGGCTGTTTGCCACCGCGCATGATGATATGACCGTATGGGTTGCCACTGGTTTGATAAATGGTCATCTGCCCGTGTTTATCTGGCGAAAGGAACATGTGGCTGGAGCGGGCAGCACGAATCGCATCAACGGCAATACGTGTATTCCCATCGGTGCCATTTTTGAAGCCAACCGGGCAAGAAAGCGCGGATGCCATTTCACGGTGGATTTGGCTCTCAGTGGTACGTGCGCCAATTGCACCCCAACTAATCAAATCAGCAATATACTGGCCGATCACCATATCCAGGAATTCGGTGGCCGTCGGGACACCCAACTCGTTGACCTGCAAAAGTAAACGTCGTGCTTGTTCAATGCCATGGTTCACACGATAGCTACCGTTCAGATCGGGATCGGAAATTAACCCTTTCCAGCCCACAACGGTGCGCGGCTTTTCAAAATAGGTACGCATCACGATTTCAAGGCGATGTTGATGCTGTTCACGTGCCGCTTGTAAGCGGTGTGCGTAATCCATTGCCGCATCCAAGTCATGGATTGAGCAAGGGCCAACAATCACCAACAGGCGATTATCTTCGCCGTTGAGGATTTTTTCGATACGACGACGGGAGGCTGTTACGTTTTGTGCGACTTGTTGGGATACAGCCAAACGCTGTGCCAGTTCCGCAGGTGTAACCAGACTGTCGATGCGCGCGGTGCGCAATTCATCTGTTTTATTCATTGGGTGTCTCAGAAATTTTGTCTTCAGCTCGGCAAAAGTACCGGGAAGTGATGGCAGTCACGATAAACCAATTCATGTTGAATTCAACCGTAAAACTGAATCGTGACTACCTAATTCTGTACAGCCTACCATACAAAATCGCACTCTTGAACTAGTTTGCTAGTACATGCGGCGATTCAACCCCATGATATCAAGGATCTTGGTTGCCATCTCTTCAACCGAGTAATTGGTACTGTTGAGATAGCGGATCTGGTTCTTGCGAAACAGCGCTTCCACTTCAGCTACTTCAAGGCGGCACTGGCGCATCGACGCATAGCGGCTGTTTTCCCGGCGCTCTTCACGGATAGCCGCGAGGCGTTCAGGATTGATGGTCAGACCAAACAATTTGTGTTGCAGCGGTTTAAGTTCCGCAGGGAGGCGAATGTTATCCATATCGTCGGCGATGAATGGATAGTTTGCGGCACGAATACCAAACTGCATCGCAAGATACAAACTGGTCGGTGTTTTCCCGCAACGTGAGACGCCCAACAAGATAACCTGCGCCTGATCGAGGTTTCGCATCGAAATACCGTCATCATGGGCAAGTGTGTAATCAATTGCTGCAATACGCGCATCGTATTTGATTAAATTACCCGGATTCAGGCCATGAGCACGGTGTGCAATGTGCGTCGGATCAAGTTTCAATTCTTGCTGTAAAGGGGCGACCAGCGCCTGCACGATATCCTGACAAAAACCTTCACTTTGCAAAATAATGTTGCGAATTTCTGCTGACACGATGGAGTAAAACACCAACGGGCGCACGCCAGATTGCTGGTAAATCGCATTGATTTGCTCTTTCACGGCATTGGCGCGGCTTTCATTTTCCACAAACGGCAGCGTAATGCTGTTAATGGTAACCGGAAACTGCGACATCACCGCGTGCCCAAGCACTTCGGCGGTAATGGCGGTGCCATCGGAAATATAAAAAACTTGCCTGTCTACTGTGCTATCCATTTTTCAGTCCTGTAAGTGACAACTCTGGCTAAAGCATATACCCGTCATACTTCAAATTGCATCTTTGTTGGCTACGTCCACTTACCCAAATCACTTACCCATATCACTTATTTATATAAGCTCATTGGGATTAACGAGAGACTCCTGTCTCTCGCCGGAGGCCAGCCATAAGCGGGTCAAATTCGCTCCTGACGAATTTGTCATTCTCTTGCCGCCGGGCTGCAATACGAATTATTTAGGGTATACATTAAAACCTTCAATTGTGGATCAATCTCATTTCAATTTTAAAAATGAAACGTGGTTTTTATTTTTAATGAAATGCACAGTTCACTTTTATCATTTCCTTAAACCATTATTAATATAGGGATTAAATTAGTAATCAATAAGTTACGTAGAATGTAAATATATCTGAAAAATTCAATTTTTTATTTTGCTTGAACGATTCACCGGTTTCTTTCCTACCCATAAATATGCCAATCTAAAAGAGATGTAATGTGTTGCTGGTACCCATTCATATATCACAAAAGGATTGTTTCGATGTCCAACTCGTCACCGCTGGTGCTTTGGTACAACCAACTCGGCATGAATGATGTAGACAGGGTCGGGGGCAAAAATGCCTCTTTGGGTGAAATGATTACTAACCTTTCAGGCATGGGTGTTTCCGTGCCGAATGGTTTTGCCACCACGTCTCAAGCGTTTAACTTATTTCTTGACCAAAGTGGTGTGAACCAGCGTATCTATGAGCTGCTGGATAAAACGGATATTGATGACGTGACCGAGCTTGCAAAAGCTGGCGCTCAAATCCGCCAATGGATAATCGATACGCCATTCCAGCCTGAGCTGGAAAAAGCCATTCACGATGCCTACGAACAACTTTCCTCTGACGATGCTGATGCCTCTTTTGCCGTACGCTCCTCTGCGACCGCTGAAGACATGCCCGATGCGTCGTTTGCCGGACAACAAGAAACTTTCCTCAACGTACAAGGTTATGACGCGGTGTTGGTTGCCGTGAAACACGTCTTTGCTTCACTGTTTAACGACCGTGCTATCTCTTATCGCGTTCATCAGGGCTACGACCATCGTGGCGTTGCGCTCTCCGCTGGTGTTCAGCGTATGGTGCGATCTGACCTCGCATCCTCGGGTGTCATGTTCTCTATCGACACGGAATCTGGTTTTGACCAGGTGGTGTTTATCACCTCCGCTTATGGCCTTGGTGAAATGGTAGTGCAAGGTGCGGTAAATCCAGACGAATTCTACGTTCACAAGCCTACATTGGCTGCGGGTAGACCTTCGATTGTACGCCGCAACATGGGCTCGAAAAAAATCCGCATGGTTTACGCACCTAGCCAGGAACATGGCAAACAGGTTCGTATTGAAGATGTTCCACAAGCTGCGCGCGACCAGTTCTCCATTACGGCTGATGAAGTGCAGGAATTAGCAAAACAAGCGGTACAAATCGAGAAACATTACGGCCGTCCGATGGATATCGAATGGGCTAAAGATGGGCATACCGGCAAGATATTTATTGTGCAGGCGCGTCCGGAAACTGTGCGTTCCCAGGGACAGGTGATGGAGCGTTACCAGTTGCATAGTCAAGGCAAAATTATTGCCGAAGGACGTGCCATCGGTCATCGTATCGGTGCGGGTCCAGTAAAAGTTATCCACGATATTAGCGAGATGAACCGTATTCAGCCGGGTGATGTGTTGGTGACTGACATGACCGATCCGGACTGGGAACCTATCATGAAAAAGGCAGCTGCGATTGTCACTAATCGTGGCGGTCGTACCTGTCACGCGGCAATTATTGCCCGTGAACTGGGTATTCCGGCGGTTGTGGGTTGTGGCGATGCGACTGAACGCATGCATGATGGTCAGAACGTGACGGTTTCATGTGCTGAAGGTGACACCGGTTACGCCTACGCTGAATTGCTGGATTTCAGCATTAAAAGTTCGACCGTCGATGCCATGCCGGATCTGCCGCTGAAAATCATGATGAACGTCGGTAACCCGGATCGCGCCTTTGATTTTGCCTGTCTGCCAAACGAAGGTGTGGGGCTGGCGCGTCTGGAATTTATTATCAACCGCATGATTGGTGTGCATCCTCGCGCGTTGCTGGAGTTTGATGAGCAAGAGCCTGCGTTGCAAAACGAAATTCGTGAAATGATGAAAGGTTACGACGATCCGGTTGAGTTTTATGTCGGCCGTCTGACGGAAGGGATTGCCACATTAGGCGCGGCATTCTGGCCGAAGCGTGTGATTGTCCGTCTGTCTGATTTCAAATCGAACGAATACGCCAACCTGGTGGGTGGTGAGCGTTATGAGCCGGAAGAAGAAAACCCAATGCTTGGTTTCCGTGGGGCGGGGCGTTATGTGTCCGACAGCTTCCGCGATTGCTTCGCACTGGAATGTGCCGCCATGAAACGCGTACGTAACGAGATGGGTCTGACAAACGTCGAAGTGATGGTACCGTTTGTGCGTACCGTCGCGCAGGCTAAAGCCGTAGTTGAAGAACTGGAACGTCAAGGGCTGAAACGCGGTGAGAACGGGCTGAAAATCATCATGATGTGTGAGATCCCATCAAACGCCTTGCTGGCTGATGAATTCTTGCAATATTTCGATGGTTTCTCCATCGGTTCAAACGACATGACCCAACTGGCGTTGGGACTGGACCGCGACTCAGGCGTCGTTTCCGAACTGTTTGATGAGCGCAACGACGCAGTGAAAGCACTGCTATCGATGGCAATCAAAGCGGCGAAGAAGCAAGGTAAATACGTCGGTATCTGCGGACAAGGCCCGTCCGACCATGAAGATTTTGCGGTCTGGTTGATGGAAGAGGGGATTGATAGCCTTTCTCTGAACCCGGATACGGTAGTGCAAACCTGGTTGAGTCTGGCAGAAGCGAATAAATAAAACACCCGTCGTCTTTCAAGTTGCAAGTGTGTTGGCTACGTTCACTTACCGCCTACCTGCATCATGAAATCCATAGGGTATTCATCATAGTAAGGCTCCTCATCGCAGAGGAGCCTTTTTTATTACAATGCTTTTGGCGTCATCACTCCAGTGACCTCATTTTCGCTCTGGAATTTCCCTACACGCAAGTCGCTCACAATACTGTTCATCCTCTCTTCGGTTAATTTGTAATAACGAATCGAGATGGCAGTAATTAAGTAGAAAATAGCGGGTAGAACGGTAAACAGAATCAGTACGCCACGTACAGCTTCGGCTGATTGTTGCTCCACACCGGCTTGATAACCAAACCATGCCAGACCCCAACCCGTTAATGCGCCACCGATTGCTACGCCCAACTTAATGATGAAGATATTTGCAGCGACATTCATTCCTGTAATACGACGTTGGGTTTTCCATTCTCCATAGTTATTCGCATCTGTAATCATTGACCATTGCAGTGGAGCATTAATACCCTGCAATATATTAAGGGCAATATGCACGATGAAAGCGGGCATCCAGTAACCAGTCGGTAACACTAAGAACAATAACCCGACCACTGCACTGAGCACGTTCACCCAAATCGAGGCGCGGATTTTACACATCCAGCCACCAAGATGTTTTGCAAACAAACTACCAAATACCGCAGCAACAGTTGTAGCAAGCATAAACATAGAAATAATGCCGCTACCCTGATTAAGAATATATTGCACGAAATAAACGAGCAGGCTGCCACGCACTACCACGCCACACAACATTGCCAGGTTATAAACCGACAGAATACGCCACTGGTCGTTTTTTAATAACACGCGGACATCGCGCATGATATTCAGGTTTTCTTCTTTAACCGGTGTAATACGTTCACGGGTCGTCATGAAGCAGACCAGGAACATAATGCAGCCAATCACCCCGAAGAGACCCATCGCCCACTGCATGCCTGCTGCTCTGTCACCCGGTGAAATAAAATCAGCCAACGGCAGAATCAATGCAGTGCCCATCGCACCACCAATGGGAGCAATGGCAAAACGCCAGGATTGCAGCGACAGGTTTTCTTGCGGATCCGAAGTAATTGCAGCACCTAATGAGCAATACGGAATATTAATCGCTGTGTACATGAGTGTCATGAAAATATAAGCGAGAACGGCGTAAACAATTTTACCCGTTTGGTCAAAGTCGGGAGTTGAATAAACCAGGACACAACTTACTGCAAAGGGAACGCAGATGATCAGTAACCACGGACGGAAACGTCCCCAACGGCTTTTTGTTTGGTCAGCAATGGCTCCCATAATCGGATCGGTAATGGCATCAAGTACCCTAACCACTAAAAATAGAGTCCCCATCACTGCTGGGGGTAAACCATAAATATTCGTGTAGAAATAGGCCAGAATAGCTACGGAGGAATCAAACACGATGTGGCTTGCCGCATCGCCTAGTCCAAAACCCAGTTTTTCTTTAATGGTAATTCTTTCAGTAAGCACCGACATACATTCACCTTTATTAAGAGCCGGAATATACCGGTCATACTTCAAGTTGCAGGGGTTGGCTGTACTCACAAACCCCAGTCACTTACTCAAGTAAACTCCTGGGGATTAGCTCCTTTGCTGCCTACCTGCAACTCAAATTATTTGGGTATATATACCTCGCGGATAGCACTAGTTATATGTGGTGAATGTGATGAGGAATATTGTAATTTTTCATTTGTGTTTTATGTTTCTTATCAAATGTGACGGAGTTATCTCTTATCCACGTTTGTTTTGACTGAATTAGCGTGTTAGCCAGAATATTTTTGAATCCCATCACACTTATGGCTAAAAACCAAAAAACGTAAACTTGCTGGGTATTCTGACAATTGTTTGCGGCTTCATTCATCACTCATATTGATGGTCGAAAAATTATCTCCGCGTAACCTCATGGGGATGGCCGAACTCGAAAGGGGAATACTATGTCTGCCATTTATCAGGACGCTCACCGTCCGATTAGTGAACGTGTTAGCGATCTGCTGTCGCGCATGACAGCGGAAGAAAAATTCGCACAAATGCATGCGTATTGGCTGATTTTATCCAGCGACGGTCAGCACCGTGAACGTACTGATTTGAGCGATGAGTTTGCCGGAGTAACCGAACAAGCAGCACTCACTGAGCGTCTTAAACTGGGTGTCGGGCAAATCACGAGGCCATTAGGCACCCATATAGTGGAGGCAAAAGAAGGTGTGCGTGCGGCCAATCGTTTACAGAAAACCCTGGTTGAAGAAACACGATTGGGTATTCCGGCAATGTTTCACGAAGAGTGTTTAGTCGGGTTGTTGTGCAAAGACGCCACACTTTTCCCTTCATCTCTTAACTATGGCTCCACCTGGGATCTGGATCTTATCGAACGGGTTGCGGCAGCTATTGGTGATGAAGCCCGTTCGACGGGCTGCCATCAAGGGCTTGCGCCGGTGCTGGATGTGTCACGTGATGTGCGCTGGGGGCGAACCGAAGAGACATTTGGTGAAGACCCATGGTTGGTGGGAATGATGGCCACGCATTATGTGAAAGGTCTGCAAGGCAAGAGCCGTGACCTGCTGGCGACACTGAAACACTATGTCGGGCACTCGTTTAGCGAAGGGGCGCGTAACCATGCGCCGGTCCATCTGGGCTTTTGCGAATTGAACGATACCTTCCTGCTGCCGTTCGAAATGGCGGTGAAACTGGCAAATGCCGGATCTGTCATGCCTGCCTACCACGACATTGATAATCAGCCAGGGCACTCAGATGAATTCTTACTC
>DATERH010000305.1:0-5336 GCA_035271785.1 Buttiauxella sp. | reverse complement strand
AATCACACCTGGAGTAAGAAAGATGCAAAAGCAAGCTGAGTTGTATCGTGGCAAAGCGAAGACCGTATACAGCACGGAAAACCCGGATCTGTTGGTGCTCGAATTCCGCAATGATACGTCAGCAGGGGACGGTGCACGCATCGAACAGTTCGATCGTAAAGGCATGGTGAACAACAAGTTTAACCATTTCATTATGGCCAAACTGGAAGAAGCTGGCATTCCTACGCAAATGGAAGCACTACTCTCCGACAACGAAGTGCTGGTGAAGAAGCTCGATATGGTGCCGGTTGAGTGCGTTATCCGCAACCGCGCGGCGGGTTCATTGGTTAAACGCCTGGGTATCGAAGAAGGCATTGAACTGAATCCACCCCTGTTTGACTTGTTCCTGAAGAACGATGAGATGCATGACCCAATGGTCAACGAATCTTACTGTGAAACTTTTGGTTGGGTTAACAAAGAGAATCTGGCTCGGATGCGTGAGCTGAGCTACAAAGCTAACGATGTGCTGAGCAAGCTATTTAATGACGCAGGTCTGATCCTTGTCGATTTCAAGTTGGAATTCGGTTTGTATAAGGGCGAGGTCGTACTGGGTGATGAGTTTTCCCCTGACGGTAGCCGCCTGTGGGACAAAGAAACCCTCGACAAAATGGACAAAGACCGTTTCCGTCAAAGCCTGGGTGGCCTGATTGAAGCCTACGAAGAGGTCGCTCGTCGTATTGGCGTTCAATTAGACTAAACATACCCGTCATACTTCAAGCTGCAGGGGTGTTGGCTGCAACTCGAATTATTTAGGGTATATGCGTAGATTTTGTTTTAAGCCGAATGTGTTTTCGCATTCGGCTTTTTCACATCTTGTTTCCTATGGTAATCCTGGTATTAACCACCTACGATCTACTTATTACAAGTTGTGAACATTGAGGTCGAGTATGCGCTGGCAAGGTCGTCGTGAAAGCGACAACGTAGAAGACAGAAGAAGCAACTCTTCTGGCCCAAATTTTGGTGGAGGCGGCGGATTCCGCTTACCAGGGGGCAAAGGCGGCATTATCATTCTAATTGTCGTCGTCGTGGCGAGTTATTACGGCGTCGATCTGACTTCAATTCTGTCTGGCGGACAACCCGTTCAACAGCAATCCACACCGCGCTCAATTAGCCCTAATGATGATGAAGCAGCCAAATTTACCTCGGTGATTCTGGCAACCACGGAAGACACATGGGGGCAGATTTTCCAGAAAATGGGGCGAACCTACCAGCAGCCAAAACTGGTCATGTACCGGGGTGCGACACGCACCGGGTGCGGCACTGGTCAGTCGGTGATGGGGCCGTTCTACTGCCCAGCTGACAGCACCGTGTATATCGATCTCTCCTTCTACGATGAGATGACAGGCAAACTGGGCGCGGATGGCGATTTCGCTCAGGGCTATGTTATTGCTCATGAAGTCGGGCATCACGTTCAGAAATTGCTGGGTATCGAGCCGAAAGTTCGCCAGCTTCAACAGGGCGCAACCCTGGCGGAAGGCAATCGCCTCTCCGTGAAAATGGAATTACAGGCAGACTGCTTCGCGGGAGTCTGGGGTAACAGCATGCAGAAACAAGAAGTGCTGGATGCCGGAGATTTACAGGAAGCGTTGAATGCAGCCGAGGCCATTGGTGATGACCGCCTGCAACAACAAGGGCAGGGGCGCGTGGTGCCGGACAGCTTCACGCACGGCACTTCCGAGCAGCGTTACACCTGGTTCAAACGTGGTTTCGATAGCGGCGATCCGGCGCAGTGCAACACCTTCGGTAACACTGTCAAATAACGAGATGTGACAAGGATTCAAGCCATGGAACAGCTTAGGCAAGCCACCGCCCGTATGGTTGATGGCGGTATTCGCCGCATGATGATAATGGCCGGTGAAAGTGCGTGGAGCAGCCAGCAGGTTCAGTCTCTTGCCAGGTTATTGCCAGGCGACTGGCTATGGGTAGGTGCTGCACCCGAATTGCCGCTTCACTGCACAACCTCAGCCATACGTACTTTGCTGGGACGTGAATTTCAGCATGCCATATTTGACGCGCGAAACGGTTTAGATGCCGAAGCGCTCGCAGCCCTGGCCGGTACGCTCAAAGCAGGAAGCTGGCTAGTGCTGCTGGCACCGGTCTGGAACACTTGGTCGCAACAGCCTGACTGCGATTCAAGCCGCTGGAGCGAGCAGCCTGAAGCCATCCCCACTCCCCACTTTATTGCTCATCTTCAACACTGCATCCGTGCCGATTCGGAAAGCCTGCTCTGGCAGCAGCATCAGCCGCTTCAACTTCCTGAATTTACTTCACGCCCCGAATGGCACGCCGCCAGTGGCGCTCCTTTCGATGAACAGGCAGCGATTCTTAACGAGCTTGTGCGAATGCCGCCGGGCGTTGCCGTGGTGACCGCACCGCGAGGCCGTGGAAAATCAGCGCTGGCGGGAATGTTACTGGGCAGAATTTCAGGAAAAGGTTTAGTCACCGCACCCGGTAAAGCAGCCACCGACGTGCTGGCAGAACACGCGGGAGAGCGCTTTAACTTTGTGGCACCTGATGCGTTGCTGGCGAACCCTGACGCTTTTCAGGCTGACTGGCTCATCATTGATGAAGCGGCGGCTATTCCTGCGCCGCAGTTACGCAAGCTTATTTCCCATTTCCCGCGAGTGCTACTGACGACCACCGTTCAGGGTTACGAAGGCACCGGGCGCGGTTTTGTCCTCAAATTCTGTGCGAGCCTTGAGGCACTGACGCGTTACACCCTTTCGACGCCAATCCGCTGGGCGGCCAACGACCCGCTGGAAAATCTCATTGACGCAGTGTTGCTGTTTAACGAACCCGACGTGACCACGGCGGCACAAGGCGAGATTTCTTTGCAAGAGATTGAACGCGGTGCCGAAGTTCAACCGTCTGCGCAACTGCAAAGTATGTACCGCTTACTGTCTGGCGCTCATTACCGCACCAGCCCGCTGGACTGGCGGCGCATGCTGGATGCACCCGGTCAGCATTTTATTGCCGCGATTAGCGAGACCGAAACCATCGGTGCGACCTGGCTGGTAGAAGAGGGCGGCCTCGATGAAAACCTGAGTCGTGCGGTGTGGGCAGGGTTCCGGCGTCCTCGCGGTAATTTAGTGGCACAATCGCTGGCGGCACACGGTGGCAGCCCGCTCGCCGCAACGCTTAAAGGCTTACGCGTCAGCCGCATTGCGGTGCATCCGTTGCGCCAGCGCCAGCAAATCGGCCAGCACATGATTTCCCGTGTGAAATCTTATGCACAGCAAGACACTGATTACCTTTCAGTTAGCTTTGGTTTTACCGACGAGCTGTGGCGCTTTTGGGAAAGCTGTGGCTTTATGCTGGTACGTGTAGGTAGCCATCGTGAAGCCAGCAGCGGGTGTTACACCGCGATGGCGTTACTGCCGCTCACCCCAAAAGGTGAAGTACTCGCTCACCATGAACAGTACCGATTGCAGCGCGATATTGTCTGGCTACAACCATGGATTGACCAACCACTCCCAGTCACTGTTTGTGAAGACCTGACGCTAAACAGTGATGACTGGCTGGAGCTGGCAGGTTTTGCCTTTGGGCATCGCCCGCTGGAAGCTTGTTTGGGTTCTTTGAACCGCTTGTTACTCACCAGTGATATGCCGCTGAATGCGCTGCGCGGACGAGTACAACAGCGCCTGAGCGTAGAAACTCTGTGCCAACAATGGTGTATTTCCGGGCGCAAAGCACTTCTTAACGTTATGCGCCAGGAAGTGCAAAAATCATTGGAAAAACTTGATAAGCAACAGTGCATTGCGCTCAAAAATTCACTTTTGCAATTGCAATTTTTCCACTAAGTCGTTCAGTCAAATGGGGTGGTCATCTTGGGCTGTCGGCGTATATTCCCATCATCCTTCAAGCTGTAGTCTTCTTGCCGCTCGAATTATTTGGGAAATCGTCAACTCCAGTAACTTAAGGAGCAAAACCATGAAACACGACCACTTTGTTGTCCAGAGCCCCGCAACACCAGCAAAACAACTCTTGTTGTTATTTCATGGTGTTGGCGATACCCCCGTTGCAATGGGCGAAATTGGCAGCTGGTTTGCGCCACATTTTCCTGATGCTCTGGTCGTCAGCATTGGTGGCCCGGCACCCAGTGGCCCTTATCAAGGGCGGGAGTGGTTTTCAGTTGCCGGAGTGACAGAAGATAATCGCCAGCAGCGAGTCGATGCCATCATGCCAACGTTTATCGATGTGGTGCGTTACTGGCAGAAACACAGCGGTGTCGCGGCTAATGCCACTGCGCTGATTGGCTTCTCGCAAGGGGCGATTATGGCCCTTGAAGGGGTGAAAGCCGAGCCACAGCTCGCTTCCCGTGTGGTCGCCTTTAACGGTCGCTATGCAAAGCTTCCAGAAAAAGCCTCAACGTCAACGACTATCCATTTAATTCATGGTGATGTTGATGGGGTAATTGATGTGAAGCACGCATTTGATGCTTCTGAAATGCTAACGCAGCTCGGTGGGGATGTGACGCTGGATGTGATTGACGATTTAGGTCATGCCATTGATGATCGCAGCATTCAAATTGCAATCGATCATTTGCGCTTTACCGTGCCGAAGCACTATTTCGATGAAGCTCTGAGTGGTGGCAAACCCAACGACGATGATATCGTCGAATTTATGTGAGAGATAAAATTGAGCATTAAAAAAGCCACTCACAGAAGTTAACACCGTTAGTTTAAGAACGAGATATCCGGGGCGACCACGGGGTTTGGCGTCCCTCCGGGAACCCAATCCCGGTGTTTCCCCTCATTCATTGACTTAAGTGAACGGTGTTAACTCGCAGAAGTGGCTTTTTTGCATAACTATGGCTTTTTCTTTGGGAAATCGTCTTCGTCATCCCACTTATGGTTGAAGTCACGATGAGGGGGAAGTTCGGGTTTATTTGCCATATATTTTTTCGGATCGATACGCTTCAGATCCTTAATAACATTCAAGAAAATACCCAGCAGAAATACCAGTACGATAATCCACCAGTAGTGTGATAGCCATTCCATGCGTATAACCTCTTTCGCCTTCTTACTTGACGTTGTAGCGGTGTCAGCGGCACTCACTTACCCGAATCACTTACTCAAGTAAGCTCATCGGGATAAGCTCCCTGGCCGCTTTGCCACAACGCCAATTAATTTGGCGATGATGAATGTTAATTACAACCTGTCAGGCGACAAGCTGCTCCATAATACGTTGATACATACGGGCAAGAAGTTGCAGGTCCGCGGCGTTAACACATTCATTAATTTTATGAATGGTCGAGTTCACAGGCCCCAGTTCCACTACTTGCGCACCCATGCGAG
>DATERH010000304.1:0-8945 GCA_035271785.1 Buttiauxella sp. | reverse complement strand
GAACCAGACGACCCGATAATGCTAATCACATCCCCCGCATTTGCACGCAGAGAAACCCCTTTAAGCACTTCATGTTCGCCGTAGCGTTTGTGCAAATCAGTAACGTTTAATTTATTTTCAGCCATGGGAATTACTCAGTGCGAAGAACTGGGTTTAACGTGCTGCATAAAACGCTGCTCGGCTTTGCGGAACAGGCTTATCAGGACGTAAGAAATAATCAGATATAACACCGCCGCGATACCAAACGCCGTAAACGGCTGGTAAGTCGCAGAGTTAATATCACGGGCGATTTTCAGCAGATCCGGCACCGTGGCGGTAAACGCCAGCGCCGTGGAGTGCAGCATCAAAATCACTTCGTTGCTGTACGCAGGCAGCGCGATACGCAGCGCGGATGGCAAAATAATGCAACGGTACAATTTGAATGGCGAGAAACCGTAAGCACGAGCGGCTTCAATTTCACCGTGCGGCACCGAGCGAATCGCCCCGGCAAAGATTTCGGTAGTATAGGCACAGGTATTTAACGTCAGCGCCAGCACGGTACAGTTCAGGCCGCTGCGGAAAAACTCATTGAGTAATACGGTGCCTTTCACCACTTCCAGCGTGTACATGCCGGAGTAGAACACCAGCAGTTGCACATACAACGGCGTACCACGGAAAATGTAGGTGAACAACCAGATGGGGAAAGCAATAAACTTGTTGCTCGATACACGGCCAATCGCCAGGAACAGCGCCATAATCCCGCCCATCACCACCGAGGAAATCAGCAGCCATAGCGTGATAGCAACTCCGGTAAAGCGATATCCGTCAGTCCACAGCAGGGCTTTCCAGTATTCCTGAATAATTTCGATCATAGCTCAGCCCTCTTTACACCAACCGAGTAGCGGCGCTCAAGCCAGAGCAAAACACCGTTCGATACCGTGGTAAAGATCAGGTAAATAATCCCGGCAACAATCGCAAAGTAGAATGGCTGCCAGGTACTTTTCCCGGCCAGTTGCGTGGCTTTCACCACATCTTCCAGGCCTAACAATGAGACCAGTGCGGTTGCTTTTAAAATAACCTGCCAGTTGTTACCAATCCCCGGAAGCGCGAAGCGCATCATGGCCGGGAACAGAATGCGGCGAAATGTTTGAGAACCGGTAAAACCAAAGGCGGTTGCGGCTTCGATATGCCCGCGTGGAACAGCGAGGAATGCGCCACGGAATGTTTCGGTAAAATAAGCACCGTAGATAAAGCCGAGCGTAATGATACCCGCGACCATTGGGTCGATATCAAACTGTCCGACACCCAGCGAGTCGGTTAATAAATTGAGTGCCATTTGCAGGCCATAGAAAATCAGCAGCATCAACACCAGGTCCGGTACACCACGAATTAAGGTAGTGTAACCTTCAAACAACAAGGCTAACGGGCGGTTTTTGGATAACTTAGCACCCGCTCCGGCCAGACCGATAATAACGGAGAGGATAACGGAGGTTAGCGCCAGTTCCAGCGTGACGATGGCCCCTTTAAAGATTACTTCAGAAAAACCGTACAGCATGGTGCGTATCCTGTCGTCAGTGTCTGCACAAACCTAACCTGCCCTTTCCGGGCAGGTTGAACCACTGGTGACTGTTAACCACCGTAAACATCGAAGTCGAAGTATTTCTTCGCTAACTTCTCGTAAGTTCCATCTTTGCGCATTTCAGCAAACGCTTTGTTCAGTGCTTCGCGTAATTCGGTATCGTCTTTACGCAGACCCATACCCGTACCTACGCCAAACAGTTTGTCGTCTTTAATTGACGGCCCACCAAACTGATAATCCTTACCAACAGGCTGTTTCAGGAAGCCTTCGCTCGCAGCGACTTCGTCCTGGAATGCGGCGTCGATACGGCCTGCAGTCAGGTCAGCGTAAATAGAGTCCTGCCCCTGATAAGAGACAATTTCGATCCCTTTAGGCGCCCAGTGCTCATTACCGAAGGTTTCTTGCGTCGTGCCCTGCAGAACACCAATGCGCTTACCCTTGAGTACCTCAAGCGTTGGCTGAATTGCAGAACCCTTCGCGACCACTAAACGCGAGTCTGCTGCGTACAGTTTGTCGGTGAAGGCAATTTCTTGTTGGCGTTTTTCAGTGATGGAAAGGGACGACATAATGGCGTCGATTTTTTTCGCTTTCAACGAAGGGATCAGCGCATCCAGTGGGTTTTCCACGAAGGTGCAGTTGGTTTCGATGCGTTTACAGAGTTCTTTTGCCAGATCGATATCAAAACCAATCAATTCCCCTTGAGCGTTTTTCGATTCAAACGGGGCGTAAGTTGGGTCTGTACCTATGCGTAAATTCTTAGGAATAGCGGCGAAAGCTGTGGAAACACTGGAAAAAGCCAGTACCAAAGAAAGAGCAATAATCTGCTTGTTCATAATAATCCTCGATTAGACTGTTTTTATAAGCGGTTATTTTTCAACCGGATAAAATCGCATGTTCCATGCCAATTTATGCATCTCAATAATAGTGTTTTTTCACCTTTCTGGCGCGCCATTATGTCGCGTCACAAAGAACTTAAAACCCTATCGCACCACCAAGATGCAAGCGACACACCACTTTGGTGCATTGCTAAATATTTGCACCACAAGGGTGCAACTAGCATTGGTTAGATTGCAATTCTATTCAGCCCGGCTGCATCAAAGCATAACCGGGCTACAGACTAAGGGATAAGCTTATTCACCGTAAACATTAAAATCGAAGTACTTCTTAGCAAATTTGTCGTAAGTCCCGTCTTTACGCATCTCTGCCAGTGCTTTGTCGAAAGCAGCTTTCAGCTCGACATCGTCCTTGCGCAAGCCAATACCGGTGCCATCACCAAAGTACTGTTTGTTTTTCACCGACGGGCCTGCGAACACATATCCTTTACCAGCAGGCAGTTTCAGGAACCCTTCGCTCGCCGCAGTTTCATCCTGGAAAGCAGCATCCAGTCGACCCGCTGCCAGATCTGAATAAATCAGGTCCTGGTTGGCGTAAGCCACGACATCAATGCCTTTTGTACGCCATTCGGCATTAGCAAACGACTCTTGGGTTGAACCCTGCAACACGCCTACATGCTTGCCTTTGAGTGACTCAATAGTCGGGTTAATCGGGGAGCCTTTAACGGCAATTAAACGGGAATCAGCAGCATACAGTTTGTCTGAGAAGGCAATTTCTTGCTGGCGCTTTTCAGTGATGGACAGTGAGGAGATGATGGCGTCGATTTTCTTCGCTTTAAGCGATGGAATCAGCGCATCAAAGTCACTTGAAACCCAAGTACATTTCGTATTAATGCGTTTACAGAGCTCATTGCCGAGATCAATATCGAAACCAACAAAATCCCCTTTTGCATCTTTAGAAGAAAACGGTGCGTATGTGGTATCCGTACCAAGACGAAGGCTCTGTGGAAGGGCTGCAAAGACGCTTGCTGTGGTGCTCAAGCCAAGCAGTAAAGACAGAGCGAGAACTTGCTTTTTCATACGTAACCCTCAAGTTTGACTTATCTTATTATGTGTAATGTGTGTTGTGTTTTTTCTGTGTTGCTGATTAAGAGTTGCAGTTCTCATGCCACTTTTTCTTGCGTGAAAGAAAGTGCGCATTTTTGTGTTAAAAAATAGTTACAACCCTGTCACAGAAATGAAAGATAGCAGGTCTGGTCTGAGGGAAAAGCATTAACGGTGGAAAATAGCGGATAAATGTTCTGGAAGTGATCGGGGTTACAAAAACGCCCCATTTTGAGGCGTTGGATTTTGTGATGCACCACACGGGTACGCTTATGCGCCAGCCCAACGGGTAAACAGGTCTTGCGGAAGCTCAATATCAAACTGGTCGAGTACCCGATTGACGGTCTGGTCGATAATATCCTGCACGCTCTGCGGACGATGATAGAACGCAGGCATAGGCGGCATAATCACCGCTCCCAACTCGGCGGCCTGCGTCATTAAGCGCAAATGGCCAAGATGAAGCGGCGTTTCGCGCACGCAAAGGACCAAAGGGCGACGTTCTTTAAGCACCACATCCGCCGCACGCGTTAGTAGGCCGTCTGTATAGCTGTGAACAATGCCAGAGAGGGTTTTGATTGAGCACGGCAATATAACCATGCCATGTGTCTTAAAAGAGCCTGAGGAGAGGCTGGCGGCGATATCCCGGGAATCATGAACCACATCAGCCAGCGCCTGGACTTCACGCAGTGAAAAATCGGTTTCTAAGGCGAGCGTTTGCCGGGCGGCATTGCTCATGATGAGATGCGTTTCGATATCCGGTAATTGTTGCAGCACCTGAAGCAGTCGCACACCATACGTTGCGCCACTGGCACCTGAAATCCCAACAATTAGCCGTTTCATAATTTGCGTTCGCCCGAGAAGTTTATCTGGGCTGACTTTGCCGTAAGATGAGCGGCGATGCAAGAAGCGCTAACCCTCTACGCGATGAGAGGGTTAGCGTGAGGACAGTGTTAACCTTCGTTGTGCATCTCTAAGTTTTCCACTTCGTTTTGACGCTGTACAGCTTTCGAATCGTCATTACGCAGTGACTCAAGATACTCAAGGTATTCCTGGTCAACATCTTTGGTCACATAAATGCCGTTAAAGACGGAGCATTCAAACTGAGTGATATCCGGGTTCTCAATGCGAACCGCTTCAATCAGATCGTCCAAGTCCTGGAAAATCAAACCGTCGGCGCCGATCAACTGGCGAATTTCATCAACTTCACGGCCATGAGCAATCAGTTCGTTTGCGCTTGGCATATCGATGCCATAAACATTCGGGAACCGAATTTCTGGTGCTGCTGACGCGAGGTACACTTTTTTCGCCCCCGCTTCGCGTGCCATCTCGATAATCTGCTCAGAAGTCGTCCCGCGTACAATGGAGTCATCCACCAGCAGTACATTCTTATCGCGGAACTCAGCACGGTTGGCGTTGAGTTTACGACGCACAGATTTACGACGCAGCTGCTGGCCTGGCATGATAAAGGTGCGGCCAACGTAGCGGTTTTTCACGAAGCCCTGGCGGTACGGTTTATCAAGAATACGAGCAATTTCCAGCGCGATATCGCAGGAAGTTTCAGGGATCGGGATAACCACATCGATATCCAAATCTTCCCACTCGCGAGCAATTTTCTCACCGAGTTTTTTGCCCATTTCAACGCGTGCGCTGTACACAGAAATCTTGTCGATAAAGGAATCCGGGCGCGCAAAATAGACGTATTCAAACAGGCAAGGATTGCTGGTTGGGTTGTCGGCACACTGGCGTGTGAACAACTGCCCTTTCTCGGTGATATACACAGCTTCACCCGGCGCGATATCACGCAGGAATTCGAAGCCCAGTGTATCAAGCGCCACACTTTCGGACGCCACCATATATTCGGTACGCCCATCACCCAAGTCGCGTTTACCCATCACCAGAGGACGGATGCCATTTGGGTCGCGGAACGCCACCATGCCGTGGCCGATGATCATCGCAACACACGCATAAGCGCCACGGATCTGGCGGTTAGTGGCAGCAATGGCGGCAAAAATGTTGTCAGCTTCCAGCGGATAGTTGCGGAAGTTATCCAGCTCGCTGGCGAAAATATTGAGCAGGATTTCGGAGTCAGAAGTGGTGTTGATATGACGACGCTTTTCTTCGAACAGCTTTTGGCGCAGTTCGTGGGCGTTCGTCAGGTTACCGTTGTGTGCAAGAGTAATGCCGTACGGAGAGTTCACATAGAAAGGCTGGGCTTCAGAGGCACTGGAGCTACCCGCTGTAGGGTAACGCACATGGCCGATGCCCATGTTTCCCTGCAAGCGTTGCATGTGAATGGCACCAAATACATCGCTCACCAGACCATTAGCTTTACGCAGACGAAAACAGTTTAAGGCATCAATGGTGACGATGCCCGCGGCATCCTGCCCACGATGCTGAAGCACCGTTAACGCGTCATAAATAGACTGGTTGACCGGCATAAAACCGGCGATACCGACAATACCGCACATGTTGTCTTTTCCTCATTAAGCCACAACCCCCCGATACGATTACCGGGGTAAGAAACTTGACGAGCTTTGCAGATAGTCAAAGAACCATCTGATGATGAAACTGAATTGCGGAATAAGCTGCGACTTTTGCCAGTCGTCACTCTTCGAAAAACCAGTAAACGTATCAAGAAAGAACAGAATGGCGGCGACGATCAGCGCTCCACGTAAAGCACCAAAACAGATCCCCAACACCCTGTCTGTACCCGACAGGCCGGTCTTCTCAACCAGTGCGCTAATCACATAATTAACTATCGCACCGACGATGAGTGTCGCGATAAACAGTATCGCAATAGCTATTCCGTTACGTACCAGTTCGTCGTCAAAGCCAGTGAACCAGACTGACAGGTAAGTGTAGTAATGACTGGCGACAAAGAAAGCAAAACCCCAGGTCACAAGCGATAACGCTTCACGCACAAACCCACGAATAACACTAATCAGAGCCGAAAAGCCGATAACTGCAATAATGGCGTAATCTATCCAGACCATGAACAAATCTCACGACAAATCGCCCTGACGTCCAGTTCGGGGCGCATTCTAACAGAAAAAGAAAACGTTTGCGTAGGGATTTCCTTCCCTCGCGTAAATAAATAATGGCGTTGAAAAAATGCTCAACGCCATTAAGAATTTGCCCTTTTGCCGGGGCTCCGCGGGTGCTTTCACGTGGATGACGGGAAAGCTATCGCGCCGAGTAATTCATCACTACGCCACTTAGCCCGGAAAGCGAATTCAGCTCGCCTAATGAAGACTTGAGTTTGTCTTTCGAGGCCTCCGGCCCCACCAGAATACGAGTAATTTTCCCCTGTACTGGTGTGGATGGTGAGGTGAAAGCATTGAACCCTGCGCCGCGCAGTTTACCAACAATTTCATTTACTTTGTCGGCATTTTTCAACGCACCGAGTTGTACGACATAGGCTTGCCCTGTCGGTGCCTTCTCAGCAGTTTCTTGCTTCGCAGGTTTTACAGGCTCTGGCGCCGGTTCTTCGTTCATCATCGCCAGACGCTCTTCAGTTTGAGAAGTCTCGACTTTGCTCTGCGGTTTTTCGACTGGCTTTGGTTTTGGCTTCTCAACCACTGGCTTCGGTTTAGGTTGATCACGAGTAACAGGAACTTCGTCTATACCCGCACCGCTATCGCCAGGTAGCGAAGTGATATCCAGCCCAGGTGCGACCGCCGTACCCGCACGCACTTCTTCAGCGGCACCTTCCGGTGGCTGCGAAGGGAGTGCCTGAGTCGCAGCAGGCAGCATGTCCGGCTCATCGGTATCACCCGGTTTTGGAACCAGAGGAATGGCTGCAAACTCATCCTGATAATGCTTTTTCTGACCATCAAGAAGTCCTGGCAGGATAATGACCCCCAGAGCAACCAGAATGATGGTTCCAACTAATCGATTTTGAAACTTACTCGCCACCTGCTTTCTCCGCGTCCAGCGCTTCCATTACGTGGGCTACTGTATGAAATGAACCACACACCAGCACGGTATCATTTTCTGTTGCTGCCTTCATTGCAGCATACCAAGCCTGGGCTACCGTGTCGTAGACTTCACCCTGACCGAGATGTTCAATCAGTTGTTCAGCACTTGCACCGCGCGGCCCTTCTAAAGGAGCACAATACCAGCCATCCACTTGAGGGGACAAACATGCCAGCGTACCGGCGATATCTTTATCATGCAGCATACCAATGACTGCCAGCACGCGACCACGTTTTGGTAATTCAGCCAGCCGTCCGGCAAGATAAGCTGCCGCATGGGGATTGTGTGCCACATCAAGAATAACCAATGGCGCATGCGAAATAACCTGGAATCGCCCTGGTAATGTGGCTTCTTTAATCCCTTGAATAATAGCGCCATTGCTAACATTCAGCTCGCTTGCACGCAGTGCTGCCAGTGCCGTTGCCGCGTTCGGTTGAGGCACCAGTGGCAACGGTAGCCCGCTCAGTTCGCCCTGTGCGTCTTTGAAGCTCCAGCTATTCTCTTCAACGCTGTACGACCAGTCCACTCCACGACGCAGCAAATGAGCGCCTTTTTCAACCGCCACATCCGCGATAGTCAGCGGCATATCCGGCTCTCCGACTACAGCAGGCTTTCCGCCACGGAAGACGCCTGCTTTTTCACGCCCGATACTTTCACGGTCCGGCCCCAGCCAGTCGGTGTGATCAAGAGCGATACTGGTGACGACAGCCACATCGGCATCGACGATATTGATTGCGTCCAGGCGCCCACCCAGACCGACTTCAAGAATAACCACATCAACCGCCAGCTGCTTAAACAACAACAACGCCGACAAGGTGCTGTACTCGAAATAGGTTAGTGAGGTTTCGCCGCGTGCCGCTTCAATCTGGGAAAATGACGCCGTATGGTAAGCCTCGTCCAGTTCTTCACTTTGAACGCGCACACGCTCGGTGTAGCGCACCAGATGAGGTGAACTGTAAACACCGACGCTATACCCTGCCGCCATCAAGACTCTTTCCAGTGTGCGACAGGTTGTGCCTTTCCCATTCGTCCCCGCGACAGTAAACACCGTCGGTGCAGGTTTCAGTACATCGAGTGTTGCAGCCACTTTTTTGATGCGCTCGAGACCAAGCTCAATGGTTTTAGAATGAAGGTTTTCCAGATAACAAAGCCACGTGGCCAGGGGCGACGTGGCTTGAAGTGTTTGAGTTTTTTCCATGATGCCCGCTCTACGCTACGGTTCAAGAAAAAGGGCAGGACCTATTCGGCCTGCCCTTATTAACTATCAGGCCTGGTGACCTTCTGCCGGTGCTGGCGGAACCACTATCGGCTCACGCGGCGCTTCGGGATTTGGTGCTGGCTGATTTGTCAGTTTTGCCAGAACGCTTGCCAGTTTCAGGCGCATTTCTGGACGACGAACGATCATGTCGATCGCCCCTTTTTCAATCAGGAACTCACTGCGCTGGAAGCCCGGCGGCAGTTTTTCACGAACGGTT
>DATERH010000303.1:0-7335 GCA_035271785.1 Buttiauxella sp. | reverse complement strand
GGTACCAAAATCGATGATTGGCACCGATGCGTTCCAGGAAGTCGACACCTACGGCATTTCCATCCCCATCACCAAACACAACTACCTTGTCCGCGATATTACTGAACTGCCACAAGTGATTTGCGATGCGTTCCGCATTGCGGAATCTGGCCGCCCAGGACCGGTATGGATTGATATTCCAAAAGACGTGCAGACCGCTGAAATCGATATCAGCGAACTGCCGCCAGTTTCCGCCCATACGCCAGCACCGCAGTTTGAAGCCCAGCAAATTGCCGATGCCGCGGCGATGATTAACCAGGCCCAGCGTCCGGTTTTGTATCTCGGCGGCGGAGTTATCAATGCGCATGCCAACGCCCGCGCCCTCGCTGAAAAAGCTAATCTTCCAACCACTATGACACTGATGGCCCTTGGGACAATTCCGGCGAAACACCCGTTATCTCTGGGCATGTTGGGTATGCATGGTGCGCGCAGCACCAACTATATTTTGCAGGAAGCGGATTTGCTGATCGTTCTGGGCGCACGCTTTGATGACCGCGCGATTGGCAAAACCGAAGAATTCTGCCCGAACGCAAAAATCATTCACGTGGATATCGACCGCGCCGAGTTGGGCAAAATTAAGCAGGCGCATGTGGCGATTCGCGCGGATGTTGGTGAAGTACTGGAACAATTATTGCCTAAAATTGACACCCAAACCCGCCAGCAGTGGCTGGAACAAGTCGCAGGTTTGCAGCAAGAATTCCCGTTCAATATGCCAGGCGCTGAGAACCCGCTGACGCCATACGGCCTGATTAATGCGGCGGCGGCTTGTGTTGATGACGAAGCGATTATCACCACCGATGTTGGGCAGCATCAAATGTGGGTGGCCCAGGCGTATCCGCTGAACAGACCACGCCAGTGGCTGACTTCTGGTGGCCTGGGAACCATGGGCTTTGGTCTGCCTGCCGCGGTAGGAGCAGCACTGGCTGAACCGCAGCGTAAAGTGCTGTGCTTTACCGGCGACGGCAGCATCATGATGAACATTCAGGAAATGGCGACTGCTGCTGATCATAATTTGGATGTGAAAATCATCCTGCTCAACAACCAGGCGCTGGGGTTGGTGCATCAACAACAAACGCTGTTCTATCAGCAGAATGTCTTTGCGGCGACCTATTCCGGGCAGACCAACTTCCTGAAAATTGCCGAAGGTTTTGGCCTGGCAACCTGCGACTTAAACGCTGCCGAAAACCCGCAAGCAGCCTTGCAGGAGGCGATTTCACGCCCTGGCCCTTGCCTGATTCACGTGCGCATCGATGCCAGTGAAAAAGTATTCCCGATGGTGCCGCCAGGCGCTGCCAACATTGAGATGATTGGAGAGTAAGCCATGCAACAATTAACCGTTATTCTTGAACTTACGGTGAGCAACCATCCGGGCGTGATGTCTCACATTTGCGGCCTATTCGCCCGCCGCGCCTTTAACGTTGAAGGCATTCTCTGTCTCCCGCTGCCACAGGGCAACCAGAGCCGTATCTGGCTACAAGTCGTAGACGACCAGCGCCTGGAGCAAATGATAAGCCAAATAGACAAGCTCGAAGATGTGGTGCAAATCAGGCGCGATGCAGACGGTGCGGGCGTGTTTGGTAAGCTTGCTGCGTTGGTACAGTAGCGCATAAAACGGGGTGCCAGGTGTTTAAGCCACCCCGTTTAACCTTCCATCCTTGAGTGATTCATCATTTTCTACTGCAATTCCTCGTTGTTGTTTTCAAATTCTGAAAGCTTCTCGCAAAAAAATAATCTGGTCGAAATTAAGCCAGCCTGACGGCGTAAATCCAGGTTAGATTAACCCACGTTGAAGCGAGTCGTATAAAAAGTGAGCTTGGCGAAAGTGTTTCTTTGGCATATGCTGTGGCATAGGTCATTTGGCACCAGGAGTTACCATGGAACGCGTCGCAAAGCTTTTTAAAAATGGCAGAAACCAGGCGGTGAGGTTACCGGTGGAATTTGAGTTTGATACCGACAGGGTGTATATCCGCAAAGACAAGGATGGAAACGTGATTCTTTCAAAAAATCCAGCTAAACCAGAAGGATGGGATAACGTTTTTGCTTTAGTGAAAAAAGCAAAAGTGTCTGATACCTTCCTTGATGAACAGGAACGTAACCAGGGTATTGCAGGCCGAGATCCTTTTGCCGGGATGGGCTGACTATGTACATGCTCGATACCAACACGGTGAGCTATCTTTTCCGCCAGCATCCTAAGGTGATGGAAAAACTTGCCCAAACGCGGCCTGTAGAAGTCTGTATATCCAGTATTACAGAAGCTGAGTTGCTGTATGGCGTAGCTAAGCGTAAGAGCAAACCGTTAACTGCGGCAGTGCAGGGGTTTTTGGAAACAGTATCCGTTTACCCATGGGACACTGAGGCGGCAAAAACCTACGGGCAGTTACGTGCGGCGATGGAAAAGAAAGGCAAAGTGATGGGCCAGCTTGATCAATTAATTGCCGCTCACGCACTGAGCCGAAATGCGACGATTGTTACAAGTGACCAGGCTTTTGCCATGGTCGGGAGTTTACGCGTTGAGGACTGGACTCTCTAACGTTACACCCCCATACCGCGTTGTAGCTGTTGTGCAATCTGGTTTATCTGTGCCATTGATCCATGTCCAATCACCATAAACTGGTGAGTTTTATCGGCCCAAAAAACAATGTTCATCCCTAGCCTTTGTTCACTTTGGGCGGCCATTGGTGAGCCTGAGTTTCCCGTGATGCAAAGGGCTAACGGACCACTGACCGAGTCGAGCCAGGTAATTTGTGCAATACGACGATCGTCATAAGCCAGCGTCCGTGCATTCTTAAGCGTTGCGTTGGGTAGCGTGATTTGTGCACTGGTCAGCCCAAGACCTAATTGCTGCCCGGTCGTGTGCAGTTGGTTCTCCAGCGACTCAGGCGAAGGGGTATCAACCAGTGTTTCTGGGGTATATAACGCCATATATTGCGCCACTAATTCGCGCCAGTTTTCCTCTGGTTGAGCAAAATGCATAAATGCACGATCCCCCATCACACCCAGTGCCAGAAAACTTACCGCAGCGGCAATGAGATGGCGTCTGGGTACCGCAGCCTTTGCGGGAGTGAGATAAGCCTGCAAGCGAGATTGCGGTGCCGCTTCCAACAGGGGGTCGAAAGCAGATTTAAAAGGTAGGCTGCTACGCTCTAACAACGCCAGCCGTTCAGCCAAATGTTTATCATGATTGAGGCGTTCCTCAAGCTCCAGGCGCTCCATTGTGCTGAGCTCATTGTCCAGATACGCCACCAGCAGCTCATCCGTATTGACAGTAAGTGTCATGAACTTTCTCCTTTTAAAGATGGCGAATCAGGCTGAAGTGCTCGGTCCTGAGCCAACTTCAGCCGTGCGGTGGCGAGCCTGCTCATCACGGTTCCCACGGGAACATTGAGAATTTTAGCCGCCTCGCGATATGACAATTCTTCCACATAAACCAGAAATACCGTGTCACGCTGGGCTTCAGGTAAACGAGCCACTCGTTTCATCACGTCGTTTGTCCAGATAGCATCGTCGCAGCTTTCGTTGCCTGTGAGCTCGTCGATATCCACAAAACCTTGCCCGCGACGGATTAGCTGCGCCCGAACCTCATTGAGCCAGATGGAGTGCAGGATGGAAAAGAGCCAGCTATCCATCCTGCTGCCTGCCTCAAATTGTGCGGCGCGTTCAATGGCGCGCACACAGGTTGCCTGCACTAAGTCATCGGCAATATCCCGCTGATGGGAAAGCACCAGGCCATAGCGCCACAGGCGTGAAAGGTATTGTGTAAGATCGCGTCGTATCGCTTCGCTACTAATTTTCACCTCCGATTATGATTCGGGATGGCCGTCGATGGCTGCGGACAAATCGCGATACTCTTCGCAACTGGTGCCGCACAGAGTTTTGATAGCGGCGAGCTGTTCACGAGCGAGATCAGGACGGTTTTTTACCATGTACGCTTCCCCTAAATACTCGCGAACTTTGGGGTATTTCGGATCCAACGCGACAGATTTTAAATAATAGCTGATCCCTTCGTCAGTACGCCCCAGTTTGCGGGTGGCATAGCCGCGATAGTTCAGCGCTTCGGCGGTGTTCTTCTCTTTAAGGGTGTTGAGCATATCCAGTGCTTCCTGGTAGCGGCCCGCTTTTGCCAGTGCATATGCGTAGTCGGTGCGGGATACATCCCCAATCATGCCACCTTTATCCACCATGCAAGTTTTGGTTTTTGAGTCATAAATTTGCCCTTTAGGGCAGGTTGGAGGAACGGGTTCGTCGTTGTTGCTGCCTCCCATTGCCTGAACGTTGCCAGAAAATAGCAGCAAACTGGTCACAACAGCGGGAAGGACCTGGCGGTATAAACGTTTCATGATAGTACCCTCGTGGTGTTCGGTATGGAGTAACCCCGTCATACTTCAAGTTGTTGGCGCGTTGGCTCCGTTTGCTCGCCCAACAAATCTGCCGGGAGCAGATTTGAACGCTGTTGACAGCGGCCCGAAAGGGGGGCTCATGGATGGGCCGAGTAATCACTTACTGCGGTAAACTCATCGGGATTAACGAGAAACTCCTGTCTCTCACCGGAAGCCAGCCATAGGCTGGTCAAATTCGTTCCCGACGAATTTGTCACTCTCTTACCGCCTTGCTACAACTCGAATTATTTTGGGTATAACACTCGAGACATCGAATTTATTCGTTTTATTTTCATCGCCCGAAGGATTGTTCTGAGTTGCCGGGCAAGCCTGCATTCAACTTCTATACTTGATGTTCGTGTCAATAAAATAGGAGCGATTACATGACCATTCATAAGAAAGGGCAGGCTCACTGGGAAGGTGACATTAAACGCGGCAAAGGGACTGTTTCCACCGAAAGTGGTGCGTTAAAAGAACAGCCCTATGGTTTTAATACACGATTTGAAGGGGTTGCCGGTACTAATCCAGAGGAGTTAATTGGTGCCGCTCACGCAGCCTGTTTCTCGATGGCACTTTCGCTAATGCTTGGCGAAGAGGGCTACACGGCGGAAAGTATCGATACGACAGCCGATGTCTCGCTGGATAAAACCGACGGTGGTTTTGCTATCACCAAAATTGCGCTAACCAGCAACGTCAAAGTGCCGAATGCGGATAGCGATAAATTCGACAAAATCATTCAGAAAGCCAAAGCCGGTTGTCCGGTTTCACAACTGATGAAAGCTGAAATCACCCTCGACTACAAACTCAATTAATGCTCATCAAGCGCTGCCTCCGGTGAACCCCGACGGCAGCGCTGCGTTTTTTATCTTCATGCTGGAAGATATGCCGCAAAGCTGAAATACCCCCCCGAATACCTCTCACTCTACTCCCCAACCCTGGGCTAGCCTGCTGTGGCACGAAATACTTGTGCTCAAAATAAATACATTGACTGATGTAGTATAAAAGCTACAATCGAGAGGTTTCAAGGATGAATATCATTAAGTACTTCAAACTGGAAAACGGCAGGGCGCCTTTTAATGAGTGGTTAAAAGCGTTACGCGATCCACGGGCTAAAACAAAAATTGTTCGGCGTATTGACCAATTAGCGCTTAATAACCCGGGTGACCATAAGCCCTGCAGGCAAGGCGTGTGGGAAATGCGGATAAATGAAGGACCGGGTTACAGACTCTATTACGCCCTGGAAGGAAAAAATACTTACCTACTTCTGCTTGGTGGCGATAAACGCAAACAACAAGCGGATATCGAGCAGGCTGTAGCATGGTGGCAAGAACATCAGGAGTTAAAAAATGCAATTTAATGAATTCGATAACACCGTTATTGAAATGCTTCAGGAAGATCACGCATTTGCCGTGGAATATATGAAAGAGGCATTTGCGGGGCTGGACGAAGAAAACGGAGAAGTGCTGTTCCTGCTGGCATTACGCCGCCTCGTTGAAGCTCGAGGCGGGTTCAGCAAAATTGCAGCACAGGCAAAACTGAACCGTGAAACGCTTTACAGAACCCTTTCCGAGCGCGGGAATCCAACCATCAGCACCACGAAAAAGATTATCAATGCGGCAGGTATCAGTTTTGCGGAGCTGACGAGTTGAGTGAAAATACTCGCCACTTGAAACCTGGCGAGCATCCGTTTATCTAAAAGCCAACAGCCATAGCTTGCGGTGACAGAATTTCTTTCAGGCCTCCGCGCACCAGCAGATCAGGGCTGATTTCGGCGATAGATTTAGCCCCGGTCAACGTCATCGCAACACGCATCTCTTTTTCAATCAAGTTGAGCAGATTGGTTACACCCGCCTGACCGTGAGTCGCCAATGCGTACAGATAAGCGCGACCCAACAGTACCGTGTCAGCACCGAGTGCAATCATACGCACCACATCCAGACCGCTACGAATGCCGCTATCGGCAAGAATTGCGATATCACCTTTTACTGCATCGGCAATGGCTGGCAGCGCGCGACACGACGAAAGCACACCGTCGAGCTGGCGGCCGCCGTGGTTGGAAACCACAATCCCATCAGCCCCGAAACGCACCGCATCTTTGGCATCTTGCGGGTCGAGAATCCCTTTGATGATCATTGGGCCGTCCCAGAAATCACGGATCCATTCCAGATCGCTCCAGGAAATAGACGGATCGAAGTTATTCGCCAGCCAGCCAATATAATCTTCAAGACCAGTAGGTTTACCAAGATAGGTAGAGATATTCCCCAGGTCGTGTGGGCGGCCATTCAGACCGACATCCCACGCCCATTGCGGATGGGTCGCCGCCTGCCAGTAGCGGCGAAGTGCTGCGTGTTGCCCACTCATGCCTGAGTGCGCATCGCGGTAACGGGCGCCGGGAGTGGGCATATCAACTGTAAACACAAGTGTTGAACAACCCGCGGCTTTGGCGCGTTCCAGAGCATTGCGCATGAAACCACGGTCTTTGAGCACGTAAAGCTGGAACCACATTGGGCGGTCAATCGCTGGCGCGACTTCTTCAATTGGGCAAACGGAAACCGTAGATAGCGTGAACGGAATACCTTTGGCGGTGGCCGCTTTCGCTGCCTGAACTTCGCCACGGCGCGCGTACATTCCGCACAATCCAACCGGTGCCAGGGCTACTGGCATCGACAGCGTTTCATTAAACAGTTTGGTTTCCAGACTCAAATCGGACATGTTTTTCAGCACGCGCTGCTTTAACGCCACCTCTGCCAGGTCGTCAACGTTACGACGCAGCGTATGTTCGGCATAAGCCCCACCGTCAATGTAATGGAACAGGAATGGCGGCAGAATGCGTTTTGCAGCGGCGCGGTAATCACTTGCAGCGGAAATAATCATCTATTTTCTTCCCTTATTACGTCGGTATCTTCATCGGGCAGGCGGC
>DATERH010000302.1:0-14620 GCA_035271785.1 Buttiauxella sp. | reverse complement strand
GCCTGGCAGGTGATTAAGGAGCAGGAGCCCGCGCTGCATCAGCGCATCCTCGACCAGATGGCCGCCCTGCAAAAAGCGGGCGAGCCGGAGCAGCAGATTATCGACACCATCCAGCCGCAGATCCTGCATCTGCAGATGTCGCGCCTGCAAAACGCCCCGGACGCCAACGTGGTGAACTACATGACCATCAATATGGAGCAGACCGCCGCCATCCAGAAGGTGAGCGACGACGCCTGCTTCCGCTTCCTCTACCCGACGGTGAAGGGCGGCGTAAACCCGATGCGCATGCTGGATAAAGACCTGATGGCGCGACGCATGCAGGCCGACGCCGACATGATGCGCGCGGCCTACGGCAAAAACCGCCACACCGTGACTCCGGCCGAACGCGAGGCGGCCGTCGGGGATGTGCGTCCGATTATGAAGGAACTTGCCGATAAGTACGGCGAGGACATCCAGCTGCTGCAGATGCCAGAGAAGGCGGCGGGCAAAGAGAAGCTCTCCTGCGATATGGTGCAGGAGATGTGGGCGAAGGTGCTGGCGCTGCCGGAGCATAAGGCGGCGAGGGTGATTCGGCTGGCGGTGTCTGAGCTGGACTGATGGTAACGCTGGTTTTTTGGACACTTAGCGCGGGTTTAGCGCGTCGTCGCTTGCATGGCGGCGCGCGACAGGTATAATTCACAACGTTTCCGCATCCCCTTCAGTGCCGAAGTGGCGAAATCGGTAGACGCAGTTGATTCAAAATCAACCGTAGAAATACGTGCCGGTTCGAGTCCGGCCTTCGGCACCAAAAGATGCAAATCAAAGTCGCTTAAGGGCGGCTTTTTTTGTTTCTGAAATTCTTGAAAAACGCTATTCCCACTCACAATGCTTGCGCTGTCATGATGAAGTTATAATTATAATCATGCACAACGACACTAATCACGCCTGATGTTAAAAAGGCTGGTTTGTAGGCGTAATAATTCTTACGATACTAGCCTACCGGCTCAGATGTTAACTCCATAACACTATGCTTCCAAAAGTCTAACGACGAAGGCTGAAGTAAAAGTTTGCTTTTCAACTACAGCATAGATGTTTTGTTTTACAAGGTTCCGGCGTCGCAGAATCGAAATGAGAAAACAATGACACTGATTAACCTAAAAGATCTCGAGGCCCATCTTTGGCATGCAGCCCATATCATCACTGGGCCTATTGATGCATCAGATTACAAAACGTACATTTTCCCCATCCTGTTCTTCAAGCGCATTTGTGATGTATATGACGAAGAGTTTGCCGATGCGATGGAGAGCGTTGGGGATGCAGAGCTTGCCAAAGGGAAGATGTTTCACCGCATTCAGATACCAGAGAATTGCCATTGGCGCGATGTTTTCGCTGAGATCAAAGACATTGGCCAGGCCTTAAAAGACTCCTTCCGTGGTATAGAACTGGCAAACCCTAAATTGCATGGTATTTTTGGCGATGCCAGCTGGACCAACAAAGAACGCCTTTCTGATGAGTTACTGGCTACGTTACTTAATCACTTCAACAAGGTGAATCTCGGCGTTGCCAGTGTCCGTGACGATGATATGGGGCGCGCATACGAGTACCTGATCAAACGTTTTGCTGATAAAGCTAACAAGAAAGCTGGTGAGTTCTACACCCCAAGGACTATTGTTCGCTTGATGGTTAATATTCTTGATCCAAAAGCCGGTGAGAGCGTTTACGATCCCGCCTGTGGTACTGGTGGTATGCTGCTTGAGACTATCCACCATGTAAAAGAAAACGGTGGTGATCCGCGCTTGCTAAAAATTAAAGGTCAGGAAAAAAACCTGACCACCGAAGCCATTGCGCGAATGAACCTGTTCCTGCATGGTCAGGAGGATTTTGATATTGTTCGCGGGGATACGCTGCGTGAACCTAAGTTTTTGCAAAGCGATCGTTTAGAAACTTTCGACTGCGTTGTTGCCAACCCACCATTTAGCTTGAAGGAATGGGGATACGATCTGTGGTCGAACGATCCCTATGGCCGTAAGCAATATGGCCTGGCGCCTAAAACAAACGGTGATTTTGCCTGGGTGCAGCATATGTTTGCCTCACTTAACGACAATGGGCGCATGGCTGTCGTGTTACCTCATGGTGTGCTGTTTCGTGGCGGAGCTGAGGGAGTAATTCGAACCAAATTGCTGCAAGAAAATCGCATTGTGGCGATTATTGGTGTCGCTTCCAATCTATTCTATGGGACTGGTATTCCGGCGTGTATTTTGGTGCTGCGTAAATCACGTCCGACAACACATAAAGATCATGTATTGATCATCAATGCTGAAGAAATCTATACCAAGGGGCGTGCGCAGAATACGCTGTCCAACAAACAGGCTGATGACATATACCAAATCTACCATGACCAGGCTGAACAAGGGCCAGATACAAAAGAAATCGAAGGCGTTGCACGTTGGGTACCTCTGAAGGAGATTGAAGAAAATGACTTCAATCTTAATATTGCTCGTTATGTGCAAAAGCCACTCGAAGAAGAAACCATCACTGTGGAAGCGGCGCTCAAAGATTTTCAACGGAAGCTGGCTGAGCTGGAAAAAGCAGAAGAGGAGCTGGAAGCCCTGCTTATCAAAGAAGGGTTCGAGGTATGAGTACTATGAGTAATAAAAAGCTGGAAGAGTTGCTCTGGGGAGCCGCCGAATTTCTTCGTGGCCAAATTGACGCATCAGACTACAAGCAGTATGTCTTCCCATTGCTGTTTTACAAACGCCTGTCAGATGTCTATCTGGAAGAATATAACGAGGCGATGGAGCTCCATGAAGGCGATGCCGAATATGCCGCCATGCCGATGTTTCACCGTTTCAACATTCCTGCTGAAGCTAGCTGGGAAAAGGTCCGTAATACCAGTAAAAACATTGGTGAAGCGATCCAGAATGCGCTTCGACTAATTGAAGCCAATAACCCGCGTTTACATGGCGTCTTCGGTGATGCGCAGTGGACCAATAAAGAGCGGTTGCCCGATCATCTGCTGGCTGATCTGATTGAACATTTCAGTAAAATACCACTCGGTATTAAATCTGTCGCCCAGGATGATCTTGGTGAAGCCTACGAATACCTGATTAAAAAGTTCGCTGATGATTCCGGTCATACGGCAGCAGAGTTCTACACCAACCGAACAGTCGTGCATTTAATGACGCGCATTATGGGATTAAAACCGGGTGAAACCGCCTATGATCCGACGTGCGGCACTGGCGGGATGTTGCTAAATGCAGTGATGGATCTTCGTGCAAGAGGGGAAGAGTGGCGCTCTGTGCACCTTTATGGCCAGGAAGTGAACCTGCTGACTTCCGCTATCGCCCGTATGAATATGTTTCTGCACGATATTGAAGAGTTTGATGTGCTGCGTGGTGATACTTTGGCGGAGCCAAAGTTTATTGAAAATGATCGTCTCAAGCAGTTTGATGTGATTTTTGCGAACCCGCCGTACTCCATCAAAAAATGGAATCGTGACAAGTTTGCAGCCGATCCTTACGGTCGTAATCTCTATGGTGTGCCACCGCAGGGCTGCGCTGATTATGCTTTTTATACTCATATAATCAAAAGCTTAAAACCAGATACTGGTCGCGCCGCCATGCTCTGGCCACATGGCGTGCTGTTCCGTGATTCTGAGCAGACCATTCGTAAACAGGTAATTGAATCGGATATTATTGAAGCGGTAATTGGACTGGGGCCGAACCTGTTTTACAACTCGCCAATGGAATCTTGCGTGGTGGTGCTTAATTGCAATAAGCCTGCTGAACGCAAAAACAAAGTGTTGTTTATCAACGGGGTTGAGCATGTCACCCGTGAACGTGCCCATAGCCGTTTATCCTATGAGAATTTAACAGTGTTATGTGAGGCTTACTTTACACCTGAAAAGCAAAGCAATATCACCGCGTTGGTGGATCTCGAAGTTATTAAAGAGAATCTCTATAACCTGTCAATTCCACTATATGTGCAAGCACAAAGTAACGGTGAAGCACATAATATTGAACATGCAATTGAGGCGTGGAAAGTAAGCCGCACTCAGCTAAAAAAACAAACTAATAAATTATTCCAAAGCCTTGCAGCGCTTGGATATAGCGTTGAAAGCAAGGTGGAGCAATAAATGACAGAACAACAATTACCTGAAGGCTGGCAGATGGTGAAGTTTGGCGATATCGCGAAACATATCTCCAAACGTGTAGAACCGAGCGAGACAGACCTTGAAATTTATGTCGGTTTGGAGCATTTAGACCCTGATAGCCTGAAGATCAAACGTCATGGTACACCCAGCGACGTTGAAGGGCAGAAACTTTTAGTGAAAAAAGGCCAGATAATTTTTGGCAAGCGTCGTGCTTATCAGCGTAAAGTTGCAGTAGCGGATTGGGATTGTATCTGTTCGGCTCATGCCATGGTTCTGGAGGCAAATTCAAAGACTGTAATACCGGATTTTTTGCCAGTATTTATGCAGTCTGATGTATTTATGAATCGCGCGGTAGCGATCTCTGAGGGCTCCCTTTCGCCTACGATAAAATGGAAAGTTCTTGCTGAGCAGAAATTTCCGTTGCCAGATAAGGAAGAGCAAAAGCGTATTGTTAGTATTTGCCAATCAATTACTAAAACTAACGAAAAAATCGTTAATACGATTGATAGCAACATTTCGCTTAAAAAAACGCTTGGAAAACAATTTGCTAATATAAATGAATTTGCTGTAATTGAAGATGTGGTGGAGTTTATTACTAGTGGCTCTAGAGGATGGGCTAAATTTTGCGGTGATGAAGGAAATTTGTTCTTAAGAATAACTAATATGCAAAGAGGTAGGATAGATATTGATCTTTCAGATAACAAGTTCGTTCTTTTACCAGAAGGCAGTACCGAGGGAGTAAGAACAAAAGTCCAGGAAGGTGACGTTCTAGTTTCAATTACTGCTGATTTAGGGTTAGTTTCAATTATAGAAAAAGATTTTCCTATAGCATATGTTAACCAACATATAGCCTTATTAAGGCCTAAGCGAGAAAAAATATCTCCTTATTATTTGGCATTCATGCTTGCATCTGAGTATGGTCAAAAACTATTGCTATCATTAAATGATGGCGGTGCTAAGGCTGGAATAAGTTTAAAGAATCTAAAACGATTGAAAATCCCTGTTCCTGCTATTGAGGAACAATTGAATTTATCTAAGATACTTCTAAATATAAAAGATGCCGGATTATCCTTGGAGTGTTACTTAGGAAAAGTTAACGCTATAAAGAAAAACTATTTGGGAACAAAGGTTGGATAAGAATGTTTAACGAACAAACCGTCACAGAAAATGGAATTATCGACCGTTTAATAGGTTTAAGCGGGTGCAAGTGGATATACTGCCACGGCGAAAACCTGCCTAAACAAGCGCAGGATATCTTCGTTGATATGTGGGTAAAAGACGCGCTTTGTTCGTTAAACCCTGATATCGGCAGACAGCCTGACTATGCCGATGAGGTCATTTATAAACTGCGAGGAGTGGTTTTAGAAGCCCGCCATACCGGGTTGGTAAAGGCCAATGAAAACTTCCAGGAATGGTTGATGGCTGAGAAAACCTTGCCTTTTGGCGAGAATGGTGATCATATCACTATCAATCTGATTGATTTTGACAATATAGAAAATAACCACTTTGTGGTGGCACAGCAGGTCCACTATATCGCGGCCACTGAAGTCTATTTTGATATTGTCCTGTATGTGAACGGTATACCACTGGTGGTGGGCGAAGTTAAAACCGCAACGCGTCCCAGCGTGACTTGGCAAGACGGCGCCGCCGACTTCATGGGGGGCAAAAAGTACTACTGGAAAAACGTTGAATCTTTCTTTGTCCCCAACTTGCTGTGCTTTGCCAGCGAAGGAAAAACCTTTGCCTATGGCGCAATTAATGCCCGAGTAAAAGACTGGGGGCCCTGGCATAATACTGAGCTTCGTGATGAGATTCTGCCGGGATTGGCATCGGTACTCAACAGCTGCGAGAGTTTGTTAAATCCACAGACCTTATTGCAATTACTGGAATCTTTTGCATTATTTTCAACTGTCAAAACGGGCAAAAATACTCCACCTAAACGCGTTAAAATCCTGCCGCGTTATCCGCAATTTGAAGCAGCAAAACAAATCGTTGAGCGTGTTCGTAGAGGCTATCCAAAGAAAGGTCTGATTTGGCATTTCCAGGGATCGGGCAAATCCTTGCTGATGCTTTACGCTGCTAAAATGCTGCGTTCCGACAATGCGTTAAAAAACCCAACGGTACTCATCGTAGTGGACCGACGAGATCTGGACAGCCAAATTAACGAAACCTTTGGTGGAGCCGACGTTAAGAATCTGATTAAAGTGCAAAGCTGCAAAAAGTTGGGCGAATACATTGAGCAAGACAGTCGTGGCATTTTGATCACCACCATCTTTAAATTTAAAGATATCGAAATTGACGATAGCAACCCCAATGGCCTGAACAACCGTGACAACATCATTGTGTTGGTTGACGAAGCCCACCGTACCCAGGAAGGTGGATTAGGCGAGAAAATGCGCTGGGCGTTACCCAAGGCCCACTTCTATGGCCTGACTGGTACACCGATTTCCGGCATTGATCGTAATACATTCAAGTTGTTCGGTGCCGAAGAAGATCCTGGACGCTATATGAGCCGCTATAGTTATAAGCAGTCGATCCGTGATGGTGCGACTAACCCGGTGAAGTTCGAACCTCGGCTGGCTGAACTCCGAGTGGATCGTGATGCTATCAACGAAGAGTTCGAGCAACTAGCTACCGAAAACAATCTGGATGAAGAAGAAAAAGCAGCATTGTCCAGACGCGCCGGCAAGCTGGCTATTATGCTGAAATCCCCCAGACGTATGGCTGCGGTGAGTAATGATATTGTTGAGCATTTTACCAGCCATGTTATGCCGAAAAAGATGAAAGGCATGGTTGTGGTATACGATCGCGAAGCCTGTGTGCAGATGTATTATTTGCTCGGTGAAAAGCTTGGCTTTGATGCAGTTGAAGTGGTTATGAACGTTGACCAGGCTCCGGTTAAAGTTGAAGAGGGTGGCAAAAAAGATAAGCTCAATAAGGACTGGCTCAAATGGCATGACGAATTGGAGCTACCTATTAAACAAGCCGATTTCGAACGCTGGCAGCACATCGATGCGGAAGAGCAGGTGCAAAAGGATCTGATTGAATGTTTTAAAGATCCAGTGCATCCGTTACAACTTGTCATCGTTACCGCCAAGCTACTTACGGGCTTTGATGCACCAATTTGCTACTGCATGTACCTCGATAAGCCTCTACGAGATCATACTCTTCTTCAGGCCATGTGCCGAACTAACCGGTTGTACGAAACCGATGATGTGCGCAAGGACATGGGATTGATTATCGACTACCTTGGAGTCTTCGAGAATCTGCGTACCGCTCTCGCTTACAACCCTGAAGAAATTGAAGGGGTTGTAGAGGGAATTGAGGCATTTAAAGAGTTATTGCCGTTACAACTGAATAAATGTCTTTCCTTCTTCCATGGTGTGGATCGTTCTATAGAAGGTTTTGAAGGCATTATGGCTGCGCAGGAATGCCTGCCAACCAACGAGAAACGTGATGAATTCGCTGCCAGCTTTGGTGTGTTATCCAAGTTATGGTCAGCTATCAATCCAGACCCTTTTTTGACACCTTATCGTCAAGACTATAAATGGCTGGCGCAAATTTATGAATCGGTGCGTCCGGTGGGGCAGACAGGTGCGCTTATTTGGGCTGCTCTTGGCCCCGAAACAATTAAGATGATCCATGAGCATACCGATATCAATCGTATTCGCGATGATATTCACGAGTTGATCATGGACGAGCACGCTATTTTTACCCTGACCGCTAAAGAACAGGAACAACGCGCCAAACGCCTGGAGATTGATCTTATGGGGCGTTTGCGCGGCAGTCATGATCCTAAATTTGTGGCTTTGGGTGAACGCTTGGAAAAACTTCGTCAGGATTATGAAGCTGGTGTTATCAAGGCTATCGACTGGTTGAAAGGCCTATTGGATGCTGCGAAAGATACCGTACAAGCCGAACGCGAAACGGGTGAGCGCCCAGTTACTGAAGCTGATAATAAACAGGCTTTGACCAAGCTTTTCCTGGAAACACGCCCGGAAACTACTCCTAAGTTAATCGGTGATGTTGTAGAGCAAATTGATAAAATCGTGAAAGCTACCCGCTTTGATGGCTGGCAAAACTCCAACAGTGGCCCGCGTGAAATCCAAAAAGCGTTAATGCTCACTTTGGCACAGTTCGGTTTAGGAAAAGATGGCGAGTTATTTCAAAAAGCTTATGGGTATATTGAAGAGCATTACTGATTTTATGGTTGAGAGATAAACCATGTAGCCAGAGAGATCGTTATATGTCTCTCTGGTTTATCTGTTAAATTATTTAATATTCTCTTTATTACAAAATGATTCACTATTATCTAATAGCTAGTGAAGTGATTTGAGTGTTTTGGCAATCTTCCATTGATTTATAATTATTGCCACTTTTAACAGTTTTCCATGAATGATTTCTTGAGGGATTATTCATGGAATCAATTAATCATTTCGCTTTGACATTAATAGTTGCTTATATCTGTGATATAGATTGCATTTATATTTTTGTTGTTTATATAAAATTAACAGGTGATGAAAACAATGATATTTAACTCTGAGTGGAATAAATTCTATGGAACTTATGAAGTTTGATGAAGTAATTAATCATTTAATTAAAAAGAAAAGAACATTCTCTTTATTAATGGGGAATGGTTTTAGTATGGCATATGATAGTGAAATATTTTCTTATAATGCACTTAGTAGATTTTTATCGTCAAGGGATGATCCATTAATTAATAAATTATTTGATGTTATAAAGACTAAAAATTTCGAAGTCGTTATGCAACAACTAGATACAACGCTTGCATTGCTCGAAGCCTTTGACTCCAGTAAAGCTCTTCAAGAAAGTATTAGAAATGCGAGCGATAAACTAAAAGCAGGATTGCTTAGCTCAATACATCAACTGCATCCTGAGCATGTTTTCAAAATACCTGAACACAAGGCCGAAGCATGTGCTACTTTTTTAAAGTTGTTTATTAATAGTGGTGGTCATATATTTTCAACTAATTATGATATGCTTCTTTATTGGGTCTTAATGCGTCAACATATTGAGAATGCAACTGATGGATTTGGACGAGAACTTGAAAATACTGAAGAGGTGCTTCGTGGTGCAGAGGCTGAGTATGGTGATTTAATTTGGGGGCCTAATAAAGATCATCAGAACATACATTATTTACACGGTGCGTTACATATTTTTGATGTCGGGGTTAATATTGAAAAAGAACAGTATAGTAATGATGGGTTTCTAATAGAAAAAGTAAAGAAACGCCTTGAGGTTGGTGACTATCCAATATTCGTAACTGCTGGTAATGGAGACGAAAAACTTAATCATATCCGACATAACAGATACCTATCACATTGTTTTGAACAGTTGTCAAATTTGAACGGCTCATTGATAACTTTTGGTTTTAATTTCGGTGAATATGATGAACATATTATTGATGCGATAAATAAAGCAGTTCATGCTCCTTCAAAAAGAGAACCTAAATTGTGGAGTATATACATTGGTGTTTATTCTGAAGCAGATGCTAAACATATTTTAAGCATAAAAGAAAAATTTCATGCGAAAGTAACTCTATTTGATGCCAAAACCGCTTGTGTTTGGGGGGGGTAAAAATATTTTGTTTATTGATATAGTAAGAAAGGGCTGTCTCAGCCCTTGAAAATATATTCCCTATGCCATTGTAAATAGTTGTATGATGGTTTCGGCAATGCAATTATCCTTTCTGGTAAATTCAGTTTATCGCATGTTACAAAATCAAGGTGATTGCTTATCAGAACGTCACCTTCGTTAGCAAATGAAATCCAGCCAGAGTCAAATAAAGTATCAATATGAGCTGCCAGCATGAGACCGTTATGCGGATCTAATCTTTCTTTAGCAGTTTGGCATGCGGACCAGGGTTTGATATGACTTGCTCTCAGCAATGGCTGAAAGGTAATCCCTGTTACAGGGCAGGCAGGGTAAATTTTTAAGCACTCTGCCCGAAAAATACCCTGTCCGATTCTGGCATGAATCAATGCTGTTCGGGTTGTTTCATCTATCGAGAGGTCATGAGTGATAATATCAATGTCTGGTTGAACGAGAGCGATACGATCGTTCGGGCTTTCATTTACCTCAAATGGCTCAGGTTTTTCAAATCCCAGCTCTTGGAACAACGCAGAGTGAAATTCTACGGGCAAATATTGTTCAACCACCTGTTTCGCCAACGAGTCAATTAAGCGTATCTGAGCCTGTAATAGGGAAAAGGAAGCAACATCAAAGCCACCGTGCACGTTGTTATTGAAGACCTTCTGCAGCCTCGGTTCCTCAGGGCTTTTGAGTAAAGCTAGGTCTGTTCCTTCCAGTGCCCAGAAGCCATCATGCTTTAACCGCCAGAATGGCATAAGAACTTCATAGTTGCTGCGTTTTGGCCCGTAGCGTTTTAGCAAATCTCGTAGTTGATCTTGTATTTCATCCTGAAACTGGAAAAGTCGTTCATGGCCTTTCTTGTACTGGGAAAGAACGTACAGAACAAGTAAGGGTTTATTCAACGCTGGTGCTTTGTTGTACCAGGCTGTTTTCATCTCGGCAATTTTTTGACTGAGAGATTTTGCGATGGTCATAGTTCGGTTACAGGAGCCAGTAGTTTTTCGATAATGCTCGCAAAATCCAACCCGATCAATTCAATTACACTATTTTTCTTTACCAGCCCCTTTCTTGGGGTTTGGTCAATAAGTGTCATGTTGTAATGGAGTACTTTCGACGCGAATAAATCTTATGAAGATGAAAGCACTCTATTGACACTGATTGTCATTTTTTTTAGTGTGTTCGCAAGGTTCGCGCAGACCGGTCAGCCTGTAGACAAACTAGCCATCGCGCATATCAGATATTCATTTTTATCAGAGCATTCTTTTCCAGCTCTGTGTTTACAGGCCGCAGGGTATTACATAAAGGAAATGATATGCTTTCAGAATTAGCATTCAATGATGATGTCATTGATCTCCCGCCTCCAGAGAAAGAACAGCTTCGCAGACATGCTCGTTTTCTCAGAAATCACTGTAACGTTCCTCTTGGTCATGCACAGGAAATGGTCGCTTGGTTTTACCATGTCAAAAGTTGGAGTGATCTGACCATCCGGCATAGCCAAACGACAGACAGTACTGCCGAGATTAAGTTAGCAGAAGTGCGAGAATCTCTGCAATCACATAGAAACAACATATCTGGGGCGGAGTTAGCCGAGCTTTTAGCTCTTAATGCGATGCCGGGTACATTAACTGAAGCTGTGGTGAGTCATCGCATAGCTCAGCTTAATCAGCATGATCTCATCCTGCTTTACCGTTATATTTATGACGAAGAGTATTGGGGAACAGCCGTACCTGTATCCTGGTCTAAAGGTCTACGAAGAGCTGACCGCTGCCTAATTTTATTGGCTAAGACAATAGGAAAAGAAGGCAAGGCCTCAATAATTAATCCACATCTATATTTCCCGTGGTTTGGCCTGCGAATGTATGGTTACTTAGAGGTTAACGGGTCCGAGCTAAATTATGATTGTACGGAATTGGATAGCTACTTTTTCCCCACTATTGATCGGATTGATGCGTTATTTCGTAGAGAGTGGTTTGTACCTTATTTTATCGGATTTGCTAGCTATCTCTTACAAACGTTAGAGCTATCCGGTTATTCAGGTCGTTTGTCATTCGGTAGAGTTCATAATGAAGGTTTGATTGAAAAAGCCGTCAGCGGAGTAACTAATAATTCTTTCCAGTACAAAAGATACAGTCTTAATGGCAATCAATTAACTGACGGACCGATTCAAAAATTAGTTGAAGAATTGCTTTCAATGGGAGGGAGTATCAACCCAGCCCGTCAACGGATTGAATTTAGTTTTGGTAAGGAGGTTTAACGGTATGGATTTAAATGTCCTGACAGAACTAAAAAATGCCTCTCCTTCCACTTATGGAGTGCTTATCATTGCATTTGTACTGTGCACTCTAGCCCGTCAGGGGTGTTTGTCCCGTCTGTCATCCCGTCAATCCTTTTGTTTATTAATGACAGCAATTAGCCTCATAGGCTTAAAATCATTTCTGCTATGAATAATTAATAGGTTTTGTTGATGATACACAGTATATCCTTTGATTAAGCCAGAAAGGCGCCTTAGGCGCCTTTCTAAAAGAATTGATGATTAATAGTTAATTGCTAATCCTGCATTTTATATGCAAAAGAAATTCGCCAACCAACTACCGGATGATTTCTGAATCCTCCTCGCAAATTCCAAATTTACCCCACACCAAACCGCTGTATTTATATTCAGCCCTGTATAATGAGCACCAGAAATTACGCCGAACGGCAAAGGAAGTATCAAAGACAATTTAAAGAAGAATTCGCGATATGAAGGTGCTGCAACACCCCCATACCGCTAACCACAACCAACTAGACAGGAGTTGAAAATGGCTGCGACGAATTTTAAGCCAGAGTTTACTGTTTGCAAAACAGAATCAGACGCTTTCACCGGCATGATTGAAAACCGCGAGCTGGTACGCAAAAACAGCGCCCGCCGCCTGCACGGCAACCAGACCAATGCGGCACCCGTCCATCCACGCGCGGAAACGCCGCAGGACAGTGCCGCCTGCTGCGAATTGTATGCACGCATAGACATGAAATACCTTCTCCTTGGCGGCGACTGGTTAACCCGTGCAGGCTTTATCGACGGCATGCCTGTAAAAATCCGCGCCATGAAAGACTGCATTGTGATTACCCCGCAGCATACAAGAGAATTATGGGGATGCCTGGAAGGTATGAGCGTGGTGAATATCAATAAGCAGAAAGTCGCGCAGTGGTTAAAAACGTTTCCGGGCGCTTTAAATGACACGGGCGATATTCCGGTCATTAAGCGCAACGCCTGATAAATATCCCGGCCCTGCGCCGGGATTATTATTTATACCGCTTTTAAAACACCGGCACCCCCAACCCAATCTTCACCTCCCTCAACGTCTCCTGCGTCACCCCCTGCGCCCGTTCGGTTCCGCGCTTCAGCATCGCCATCAACTCGCCCCTGTCACGCATATACATCGCCCTCCGCTCCCGCATCGGCGCAATCAGCTCCTGCAGGCACGCCTCCAGCTCGTTCTTGCACGCCCTGTCACCCAGCCCGCCCGCCTGATAGTGCGCCTTCATCGCCGCCACTTTCTCCTTGTCCGGATGAAACGCGTCGAGATACGTAAACACCACATTCCCCTCAATCTGCCCCGGGTCGCTCACCTTCAGATGATTCGGGTCGGTGTACATGGCGCTGACCGCACGGTGGATCGTCTCTTCGCTGGCAGAAAGGTGCAGCGTGTTGCCCAGCGATTTTGACATCTTGGCGCCGCCGTCGATGCCGGGCAGGCGGCTGGTGTCGCTCAGCATCGCCTTGCAGTGGCGCAGCACCGGGGTGGGCAGCAGGCTGTTCATCTTGTGCACAATCTCGTTGGTCTGCTCAATCATCGGCAACTGGTCGTCGCCGACGGGCACGCACTCGGCCTTAAACGCGGTGATGTCCGCCGCCTGGCTGATGGGGTAGGCCATAAACCCGACCGGCAGCGAGCGGGCGAAGCCCTTCTGCGCAATCTCGTTCTTCACCGTCGGGTTACGCTCCACGCGGGCGACGGTGACGATGTTCATATACAGCATCGTCAGCTCGGCGAGGGCGGGCAGGGCGGACTGCAGGCAGACGGTGGTCAGGTTCGGGTCGATGCCCGCGGCGAGGTAGTCGGCCAGCACTTCGGGGATGTTATCGCGGATCTTCTGCGGGTTGCTGCCGTTGTCGGTCAGCCCCTGCAGGTCGGCAATCAGCACAAACTGGCTGTGCGTCTGCTGCAGCGCCACGCGCTGGCTCAGCGATCCGACGTAGTGGCCGAGGTGCAGCGGGCCGGTTGGGCGATCGCCGGTGAGGATGGTGGGTGCGTTCATAAAGACTCCTTAATGTGCAGTTGCCGAAAGGGGTCTTAGAAATGTGAAAGCCGCCTTTCGGCGGCTATCTGAAAATGGGGAAAACAACTCCGTGCCGCCTTTAAGAAGGCAGCCACCAGCGGTTTACGGTGAGCACGGCGTGGTTTATGTTCATGCTTTTACCGTACCACGTCCGGCGCGAAAAACAAAAGGGCACGTCATGCTGCAATCACTCAACCACCTGACCTTCGCGGTCAGCGACCTGCAAAAAAGCGTCACCTTCTGGCACGAGCTGCTGGGGCTTGCGCTGCACGCCCGCTGGAATACCGGGGCCTATCTCTCCTGTGGCGATCTGTGGGTCTGCCTGTCGTACGACGAGGCGCGCCAGTATGTGCCGCCGCAGGAGAGCGACTACACCCACTACGCGTTTACCGTCGCGGAAGAGGATTTTGAGCCGTTCTCGCACAGGCTGGAGCAGGCGGGCGTCACCGTCTGGAAGCAGAACAAAAGCGAGGGGGCGTCGTTCTATTTTCTCGACCCGGACGGGCACAAGCTGGAGCTGCACGTGGGCAGCCTCGCCGCGCGGCTGGCGGCGTG
>DATERH010000301.1:0-3769 GCA_035271785.1 Buttiauxella sp. | reverse complement strand
CTCGCGTAAGCATTCACTCATGCGCAAATAGCCGCCTGGTTTCAGCAAGTCGGTGGCCATGGTTATCGGGCGAATACCGGTTTCAAATATATCGCGAACGGTGAGTTGGCTGGCCCCACCGGAATAGGAAATCGGCAACGTACCGTTGAAGGCGCGTGACAGCAATGCCGCCACATTAATCGACAGCGGGAAGAGCGCACGGCCTGACATATACATCTCTTCACCCGGCAGCGCATTTTTATTGTTAATGGTGCCAAGGGTGTTGGTCAGCTTGACGCCGAAACCCAGGTTTTTTTCTTTTGCCAGCGCCACCAGCCGTTGCAATATAGCCAGCGCCTGATCCAGTTTCAGATCGTGTTCAAACGACTCTTCATTCAGCCCGATGTAATCGAAACCGCAGGTATCGAGAATTTCACGGACTCGCGGATAACCCAGCAGCGTTGGATTCAGTTTGACGAATGTATTGAGCGCTTTCTCCTCGAGCATATAGCGACAAATAGCTTCGATTTCATTTGGTGGACAACCGTGCATGGTAGAGAGAGTCACACCCTGTACCAGTTGCGCCGGTATGCGTTCGGCCAGAGTCGCGAGCTGGGGAGTGTTCTGTTGCGGGTGTAGTGCCTTCAGGAAGGATGTGTTGTTCAGTTTTTGATTGAGTATCTGGCAATATTCAGCAAATTTAGGGTGATCCGCTGCGTTCATCATATTGTCGATAAACTGCTGCATTGGCGGTTGCTTAATCCCCTCGAGGTTGTAGCCAACGCTCATATTGAAGATAAACGATTTGTCTTCCCCAGCATGGCGTGCCTCAAAGACGGTTTCCAGTAGATGCAAAATAAACCAGGCTTTTAGGTACTCATCCCAGGCTTTGGTCAGTGTGAACTCAGTAGACCATTCGGTATTGAAGCACTCATCCTCGGCGTCAATACAAGGTTTTTCAATCTCCAGGCGGTCAAGAATTTGTACGGTTTTCAGTTCCATGAACCGTCCACCCGTCAACCATGACGTGATGATGTTTTGCGCTAACTGCGTATGCGGGCCTGCGGCTGGACCAACCGGCGTTGCGCTGGTTTCACCAAACACCGTAATAGGCTGACATTGAGCAGGTTGATAAAATTGGTGTTCAGGAATACCAAAGATAGAGCGTTGTTGCTGGTATTCATCGAAAATGCGCGTCAAAAGCTCCTCGAACGGAACGGGACGCATAATATCACCCATCATTCTCTCCTTACAGATATTCATAATTGAATAACCGGAATACGTCAGTCCTCCGGCAGATTGAATAATAAAAGCAACAATCGAACCAGATAATTCTTAGGTTGAAAGGGAATGCGCTAAATTGTGAAGCAACTCTCCTATCACCACCTATTTGTGAAATGAATCACTCAGTAAATGAGAGTTGAAATAGGGATTAAAATAGAGGTTACAGCGTAATGATTTTATTATTTTTTATTTATGCGTGGGTTTAATTATCAATTCTCAAAAGGAATTTTTAATTATCATCTTGATAAGGGATATATTGCGGTGATATTTAAAGGATACGGGGCGCAGGCGCACCCCGATTTTTTTACTACTGGCTAATAATAGTCCCGGTTTTTCCCTCAATGCCTTCTTTGGCTTTGCTCAGCACAGTGATCAGTGCTTCACGCCCGGTGCGCGAACGGGCAAAAGAGAGGGCCGCTTCAACTTTAGGCAGCATAGAACCTTTGGCAAAATGCTCTTCATCAATAAAGCGTTGTGCATCCGCCAACGACAGACGATCAAGCCATTGCTCATTAGGTTTGCCATAGTTAATGGCCACTTTTTCCACAGCAGTCAGGATAATAAGCATATCTGCATCGATCATTTCGGCAAGTCTGGCACTGGCCCAGTCTTTGTCGATAACCGCACTGGCGCCACGCAGGTGATTACCCTCACGGATAACCGGGATCCCACCGCCACCAACAGTGATAACAATCTGGCCTGCATCCATCAGGGTTTTGACTGTCTCTTTCTCAATAATATCTACCGGCTTAGGCGAGGCGACAACACGACGATAGCCGCGTCCAGCATCTTCCTTCATGACAGTGCCTTTCAGCGCCATCTGTTCTGCTTCTTCTTTGCTGAAGAACGAACCAATCGGCTTACTCGGATTGAGGAAGGCCGGATCGTTGGCATCCACTTCGACTTGAGTAATAAGCGTCGTCACCGGCTTGTGAATGTTGCGCGCCAGCAACTCTTCGCGCAGAGCGTTTTGCAAATCGTAACCAATATAACCCTGGCTGAGAGCCACACAGACTGACATAGGCAACATAGGCGAATGCGCTTCAGTTTTTGCTGCCGCTTCAAATGCCAGGTTAATCATCCCGACCTGTGGGCCATTACCGTGGGTGACCACAACCTGATGGCCTTGCGCTATTAAATCGACAATCGCTCGTGATGTGCATTTAACCGCTTCCATTTGCCCGGCAAGATCATCACCTAAGGCATTTCCGCCGAGGGCGAGAACAATTTTTTTACTCATCCTTTCCTCACTTTTGATTTTTTGGTCAGACGGCTGATAACCCCGGCATCCACTGCCGGGGTTAAAACGTGGGGAGATTAGTGCTTTTCTGCTGCCAGCCAGGTCAGTGGGATCGCCGCGTACATTGCTGCACAGGTCACAAGGTGTGATTTCCAGGTTTTTTCGTCAGGAGCATGGGCTTCTGGTTCTTTACCTGGGCCAAAACCAATCACCGGAATACCGTGACGCCCCATGATGGAGACCCCGTTAGTGGAGAAGGTCCACTTATCAACCACGGGTTGTTTGCGGAATAAACCTTCGTATGCGTCGCTCAGCGCTCTGACGGTAAAGTGGTTCTCTTCAACTTTCCAGGTTGGGAAGTAGCACTCGGTCGGATAAACCAGACCGGTCCAGGATGGGCGGTCATAGTCGTACATAGAGACAACCGCGTTGGTTTGCTGAACCGCAGGCAGTGCACGAATTTCTTCCAGTGCACCTTCCCAAGTTTCACCCCAGGTGAGACGACGGTCGATAGAGACTGCACAGCTATCGGCAACCGCACAGCGGCTTGGTGAGGTAAAGAAGATTTCGGAGACGGTCAGCGTCCCTTTACCGAGGAATTCGTCATTACCCAGTCGCTGTGAAAGCCCCTGTAGATCATTAAGAATTGGGCCCATTTTGAAGATAGCGTTATCACCGCGCTCTGGTGCGGAGCCATGGCAGCTAACCCCCTGCACTTCCACACGGATTTCCATGCGCCCACGCTGACCACGATAAATCTGGCAATCAGTCGGTTCAGTGCTGACCACAAATTCTGGGCGAATACCCGATTGTTCAATGATGTACTGCCAGCACAGACCATCACAGTCTTCTTCCTGAACCGTACCGGTGACCAGCAGCGTGTATTCATCTTCCAGACCAAGATCTTTAATAATTTTACCGGCGTACACCATCGAGGCCATACCGCCTTCTTGATCGGATGCGCCACGCCCGCCGATCAGTTCGTCAGTTTCCATCCCTTCATAGGGATCAAAAGTCCAGTTTTTAATGTTGCCGATGCCGACAGTATCAATGTGTGCATCCATGGCCACCAGGCGTGGGCCATGCCCGATGTAGCCAAGGACATTACCCATTGGGTCAATTTCGACTTTGTCGAAACCCACTTTTTCCATCTCTTCTTTAATGCGATGGACTACGCGTTTTTCATCGCAGCTTTCGCTGGGAATGGCGATCATATCGCGCAGGAATTTCGTCATATCAGCCTGGTAGTGATTTGCTTTTTCCAAA
>DATERH010000300.1:0-7874 GCA_035271785.1 Buttiauxella sp. | reverse complement strand
CGGAACGTCAGCCGCAGCGGGTTGCACCGTAGCAACGGTGCCCGGTTGTTGATTAATCATTCCCCAGAAATAGCCGGATAACCAGGCCAGTTGAGTCTGCGAGAAATCTGTCGTCGCCGCCTGGAGGCGTGCCAGTTGCTCCGGGGTTAGCGGGAGCAAAGCGGTCGGTGGGGCCTGAGTTGTCATGCGTTGTGAGTTCCAGTAGCAAAAGATCCGTTTTTAATATCGAACGAACATTCCCAAAATAATTCGAGTTGCAGGAAGGCGGCAAGAGAAGGAATCCCGATGAGCTTACTTGAGTAAGTGATTCGGGTGACCGTGTGTCGCCAACGCACATGCAACTTGAAGTATGACGGGTATAAACGGGAATTATGTAAGGTTAACCAGTGCGATAATAACAATTAAAGAAGGGTTAGAAATAACAAATAACAAAAATGACTAACCGTTTTTAAGGGTAATCAATAACGTTAAAAGTGGTTAATTAATCCATTGATTTATATAAACTTAAATTAGCAAACATGACTAAATCGGAGCTTTAACCGGTAATGATAGTTTTAGTTAATGCTTAAAATAGTGGATTCCGGTAATATGCGGCGGTTTTTCGTTCTATTGAGATTGCAATAATGACCACCACCCTGTTTAAAGATTTTACCTTCGAAGCCGCTCACCACCTGCCGCATGTGCCAGAAGGCCACAAGTGCGGTCGCCTTCATGGCCACTCTTTTATGGTGCGTCTGGAAATCACTGGCGAGGTTGATCCTTATACTGGCTGGATTATGGATTTTTCTGAGCTGAAAGCGGCATTTAAACCGACTTATGACAGACTGGATCATTACTATCTGAATGATATTCCGGGCCTTGAGAATCCAACCAGCGAAGTGCTGGCAAAATGGATCTGGGACGAGATGAAACCCATCGTTCCGCTGCTTAGCGCAGTGATGGTGAAAGAAACCTGTACCGCCGGTTGCGTGTATAAGGGTTAAAAAAAGGCACCTTTGGGGTGCCTTTTTTAGTTTTACGCGATATTCAAATATTTATGCGTCTGCATCGAAAGCCGCCAGTTGCGGGCGATGCAGGTTTCAATGCACAAGCGCGTGGCGTCTTCTTTCTGGCTGATTGGCTGGAGCGCAATTATGCGTTTTTTATCGTCCACCAGTGTTGCCAGCAGTTCATCCAGCGCTTCAATATCCCGCATACGCCCGACCGGATGCTTAATTTCATCCGCGCGTTCTAACGCCTGAGACAGCACGTCGTAACCGCCGCGCATGTTCACTTTCGGCGAAACGGTCACCCAGGTGCCTGCAGTGCAGCGCACTTCGTGGGTGCCACTGGTTTCAATCTGGCAGCTATACCCGTGGTGCTCAAACAGCGAAGTTAATGGCGTGAGATCGTGAATACAGGGCTCGCCGCCGGTAATCACCACATGGCGCGCGGTGTAATCCTGGCGCTGGAAAATCGCCAGCAAATCTTCCGGGCTGGCGTTGCCCCATTTATCGCTTTCTTTGGTTTTTGCCAGAATGCTGAACAGAGAGACTTCACGATCCGCGAGTTTGTCCCAGGTGTGTTTGGTATCGCACCACGCGCAACCCACCGGGCAGCCTTGCAGGCGAATAAAAATGGCGGGCACACCAGTAAAATAGCCCTCCCCTTGCAGGGTCTGGAACATCTCGTTAATCGGATACTGCATAGTCTTCTCAAATAGAATGTGTGATACCCAAGCGACTTCAGGATGCAGGTAGGCGGCAATCGAGCGAATCCCGATGAGCTTACACGAGTAAGTGATTCGGGTTAACGAGAGCCGCCAACACCCCTGCATATTGAAGGGCGACGGGTAAAAGAGTGATTATCGCAGAAGTGACGGTTGAGATCATGCGTAACGGTATGACTGACCCAATCAGGGGAGACTGGGTCAGTCATTGCCATCACAACCTGGGAGTTGCGATAGCATTTACGAAGCGGCGTGTGATTTGTTGCGGGCGGGTAATCGCCCCACCTACCACCACCGCATGAGCCCCGAGAGCCAGGCAAAGCGCAGCCATTTCCGGCGTTTCCACATTCCCTTCTGCAATCACTGGTACATTGACCACCGCCAGTACATCACGCAAAAATTGGCAGCCATTCGTCGCCAGTATTTGCCCTTTTGTTTCAGCGGTATACCCATGCAGCGTGGTACCGACGCAATCAAAACCCAGTGCGGCAGCATCTCGTGCTTCCTCAACGGTAGCAATATCAGCCATTAATAGCAGTTGCGGATAACGCTGGCGAATAGCCGCCACCAGGCCACGCAAGTCCAGGTCGCCTGGGCGTTCATATCCTGTGCCATCCAGCGCAATCATCGCCGGGTTTGCAACCATTAATTCATCCACCTCTTTGAGGGTTGGCGTGATGTAAACATCGCTACCCGGATAATCACGTTTGATGATAGCAATAACCGGTAAATCAACCGTTTCCATGATTGCCTGAACGTCTGGCAAACTGTTGGCGCGAATCGCGCAAGCGCCACCCTGTGCCGCTGCGAGTGCCATTTTCGACATAATAAATGGGCTATGTAACGGTTCATTTTCCAACGCCTGACAGGAAACGATAAGTTTTCCCTCAATCAGCGACAACATGGACGGTTTCATATAGCGAGAATCTCCTCTACTTCATTTTTAATAATCGTGACGTGTGGGCCGTAAATTACCTGTACGCCATTGCCACGCTGGATAACGGCACGAGCCCCGGTTTCTTTCAATAAGGCCTCATCAACCAGTGAACCATCATGGAGCGTGATGCGCAGGCGAGTGGCGCAGCAATCAAGCTCGACAATATTCTCTTTGCCGCCCAGCGCGATGATGACTTGCAACGGGCGCTCGCCAGCTGCGACCTGTACGGCTTCAGTGCCCGCATCTTCACGACCCGGTGTTTTGAAATTGAAGCGCGTAATCACGAAACGGAACGTGAAGTAGTACAAGAAGAACCACGGGATGCCGACTAGCGGAACGTACATCCAGTGAGTTTTTGCCTCGCCCTGCAACACGCCAAACAGAATGAAATCAATAAAGCCGCCAGAGAATGTCTGGCCGATGGTGATGTGCAGCATGTGCGCCAGCATAAATGCCAGGCCATCGAACAAGGCGTGGATTACGTACAGCACTGGGGCGATAAACAGGAAAGAGAACTCGATGGGTTCAGTAATGCCGGTTAAGAATGAAGTCAACGCCGCAGAAAGTAACAGCCCCGCCACGCGTTTACGATTCTCAGGTTTTGCGGTGTGATACATCGCCAGACATGCGCCAACCAGGCCAAACATCATGGTGATGAAACGGCCCGACATGAAGCGTGAAGTACCAGTATAAAATTGCTGAGTGTTCGGATCGGCCAGTTGGGCAAAGAAAATGCGCTGTGTACCTTCAACCAAATGGCCGTTAACCATCTCTGTACCACCCAGCGCTGTCGTCCAGAATGGCAGGTAGAAGATGTGATGCAGACCGAATGGGCCGAGCATTCGTAGCACAAAACCGTAGATAAATGTCCCCAGGTAACCGGTGGCATCAACCAACCCACCCATACCAAAAATGACTTTCTGGAAATGAGGCCAGATGACCGTCATCGCCGCCCCCACGAGGATGGCAACCATAGAGCTAATAATCGGTACAAAGCGTGAGCCACCGAAGAAGCCGAGGAACTGAGGCAGTGCGATTTTGTTATAACGGTTGTGCAATAGTGAGGTGACGATACCGATAACCACGCCACCAAATACGCCAGTTTCCAGCGTTTGTATACCTAGCGCCATTCCTTGCCCGACAGCCCCCGGGTTGGTTGCCGCGAGAGTGCCGCTCAATGTCAGTAATGCATTAATGGTGGCGTTCATCACCAGATAAGCCAGTAAAGATGCCAGACCCGCGGTACCTTTATCCCCTTTCGCCAGCCCAACAGACACACCGACGGCAAATAACACCGCCAGATTGGCAAACACAATTGAACCGGCACTCGCCATGATGGTGAAAATACCCTGTAACCAGGCGACATCCAGGAAGGGATAGGCCGCTACGGTATTGGGATTAGACAACGCACCGCCAATCCCCAGCAGCAACCCGGCTGCCGGTAAAACGGCGATGGGTAACATGAATGATTTGCCAAAACGCTGGGCTTTTTCAAACCAGCCTCCTGAAGAGGTACCGCTGAAGATTGACATAAATTTTCTTCCTGCCAAATTATTGTGATGAAAATTATTACCACAACAAAGAATCATCAATGAAAATTTTCACCATCATTACGATCCCCATCACAGATAATCGAATCTGCTGGCACTGCGGGGCCGCTTTCCTCCACACTATGTGCAATGAAAGTCAGCACAGTAATTAAGTAAGGCCGTGGGATGGGTCCGATGACAGAAAACGAAAATTTATTGCTCCACTTGCGTCAGGGTCTGCCGGGTTACAGCCCAACGTTACAAAAACTGGGCGAATTTATTCTCTCCCAGCCGCAGAAGGTGCTGTATCTGACCATCACTGAGCTTGCGCGTGAAAGTGAAACCAGCGAGGCCAGCGTCACTCGCCTGTGCCGCCATTTAAGCTGTAAGGGTTATACCGAATTTAAGATGGCGCTGGCGCTGGATGTTCAGCAACACCAGCCCCCTGCTCCGGTGAGCGAAGACAGTATTGATGAGTTGATCGAAGAGTCTGTTCAGGCGCTGAGAGATACCGGGAAACTGCTCAACCGCGAGGTGCTGCAACAGGCGGGTATTGCCTTGCATCATGCCACTTCAGTACAAATTTATGGCGTCGCAGCCAGCGCAATCATGGGGGATTACCTGCATTACAAATTGCTGCGTTTAGGTAAACCCGCGCAGTTGTTTAGCGATATGCACCGCGCGGCGATGAATGCCGCGACGCTGAGTGAGCGTGATTTGGTGGTGGTGATTTCGAGTTCCGGTTCCACCAAAGATTTACTGCATGTGGTGAAACTCGCCAAAAAACGCCACGCCTGTGTGCTGCTTATTAGTAACACGCTGCGCAGCCCCCTGGCCGATCTGGCCGATCTCTTACTGGTTGCCGCTAAACCAGAAGGTCCATTAAGCGCGGGCGCATTAAACGCCAAAGTGGGGGCTATGTTACTGGTGGAAGTGCTGGTAGGGGAATTAATTACTCACGACAAAAAATACGCAGCATCGAGCCAGCAAACAGCCAGCGCAACGCTGCCATTGCTTATCTGAATCCCATCAACAAACACAATAACCATGATTATATTATGGTTATTGTGTTTACCATCACAACTCTCGCCCTTACCTTCCTTCGATATCCTACGGCTTGATCATCGTCATACTCCTGATGACCAGACGCTTTTAGCATCACTTCTGCATTCCTCAAATCAATCACATAAGGAAGTGAAATATGGAAAGTTCTGTTGATTCAGACAACCCACGGGTCGGGCCTGGTGCCTATATCGCGTTACTGTTCGCGATGGTGTTTTTTTCTGGCCTGCTGGGTGGCAAGGAGTGGTATGGCGTCTTCGATTTCACCACGCTAAACGGCGCGTTTGGCAAAGTCGTTACCGATGTCAATCTGTCGGGCGATGCCGTCGACGCCGCCAAAAGCGCTTTTCGCGGTAAGGGCGGGCATGGCGCAATGGACGGTTTCCTGTTCGCCTTTGGCCTGATTCCAGCAGTCATGTTTGCGTTGGGGATGATCAACGTACTCGAGCATTACGGCGCGCTGAATGCGGCGCGTAAACTGCTCACCCCTCTGTTACGCCCGCTTCTCGGCATCCCAGGCTCGACCGGCCTTGCGCTGATTGGCAGCCTGCAAAGCACCGATGTAGGCGCATCGTTAACGCGCGTGTTGGCCGACGAAGGGCAGATAACCGATAAAGAAAAAACGATTTTCACCATGTTCCAGTTTTCCGCAGGGGCAATGATCACCAACTTTTTCTCCTCTGGTGCGGTGCTGTTTACGCTGGTGGCGATTGACGGAACGAGTGCCGTTCCGGCGTCCATCGGCCTGTGCGTGGCGGTGATGTTTATTATGAAAATTGTCGGGGCAAATGTGATGCGTCTGATCCTTAACGTTTCCGAGCGCAAACAAAGTGCGGAGGTGCAGCATGGCTGATACCGCTAAACCGATGATCACCGATGTGTTCGTCGCCGGTGCTCGCAAAGGCTGGAATATCGCGACCACCAGTACCCTTCCAAACGTACTGATGGCGTTCATTATTATTTATGCACTGCAAATCACCGGCGCACTGAACGGGCTAGCCTGGATCTTTGGCCCATTAATGAAAGTGTTCGGCCTGCCGGGTGAAGCCGCCGCAGTGCTCATCGGCGGCTGGATGTCGATGGGTGGTGCAATCGGTGTGGCTATCACTTTGTTTGAAAAAGGTATTCTCAACGGTACGCATCTGGCCATTCTCGCCCCTGCCATTTACCTGATGGGCTCACAAATCCAATATGCTGGCCGCATCCTTGGCGTTGTCGGTATTCCGGCAAAACGTATTCCCTTAATGATCGCAATTTCCGTGCTGAACGCATTTGGCGCGATGTTAATAATGCGACTAATGATTCTGGAGTAAGAAATGGATTTAAAACAGTATCTTCACGAGCTCAAAAAACTGGTCAATATCGACTGTGGAACGACAACGATTGATGGCGTTGAGGAAGTCAGCCGCATTATTCAACATTGGTATCACGAAGCGAACTGGCAATGCGACCGCATCGCACTGGGTGAAAAAGTCGGCCCTGGATTATTTGCCACCAACAAACCTGATGCTGACCATTACGACGTGTTGCTGGTCGGGCATATGGACACCGTTTTCCCGGTGGGAACCGTGGCCGAGCGCCCGTTCAGCATCGAAGGAAACCGTGCCTACGGGCCGGGCGTTTCAGATATGAAAAGCGGCCTGCTGAACATTCTCTGGGCGTTGCGGGAGATGGATACAGCCACACTTGCGCGTTTGTCCATTGGCGTTGCGATGAACCCGGATGAAGAAACAGGATCGACGCATTCACACCACTGGATTGGCGAACTGGCAAAACGCAGCCGCTGCGTGCTGGTGTGTGAAGCAGCAAGAGCTGACGGCTCGCTGGTGAAAGCACGCAAAGGCATCGCGGGTTATAAGTTGGTGTTTAAAGGTGTGGCTGCGCATGCGGGAAATGACCCGGAAGCAGGTCGCTCCGCGATTAAGGCGCTGGCACGCGCGGTGTTGGAAATCAGCGAATTAGCCGATCTAACCCAAGGCACAACCATCAATACCGGCGTGGTTTCCGGCGGTGTGGGGGCGAATATCGTGCCGGATCATGCGGAGATGATTGTTGATGTCCGCTTCCAGGATAACGATGAATATGCACGTGTGCACTCGGCAATCCAGGCATTCAGTCAGCGCGAATTCGAGCGCGATGTGAAAACTGTTGTGCAACAGCAGTCGCAAAAACCGGCGATGGCACCCACGGCTGAAACCCAAAAGCTGATGCGAATTGTTGAACAAGCAGGAGTTGCCGAAAATATCGACGTGCACTGGAAGTCGGTTGGTGGTGGCTCAGATGCAAACCATACCGCAGCGTTGGGAATCCCTTCTCTGGACGGGTTTGGGCCAATAGGTGCTGGTTTCCACAGTGCGTCAGAATATCTGGAACTGGACAGCATTGAGCCAAGAGTTCGCTTACTTAAACGGGTGATTCAGTCGCTATAATCGCACTTAATTCAAACAAATGGCCGGAAATCTCCGGCCATATTTAGTGAATCATTGGTTACTTCTTCGTTTTAAAATCAATCACCATGCGGCCTTTGATTTTACCGTCTTCCATTTCTTTGAAAATGGCATTGATATCTTCCAGTGGGCGCATGGTGACTTTAGGCACCACTTTCCCTTCGGCAGCAAACTGGAAGGCTTCGGCTAAA
>DATERH010000299.1:0-14278 GCA_035271785.1 Buttiauxella sp. | reverse complement strand
AAGCTCTACCGCATTGGGCTTCGGTTTCCGCTGTGGCTTCCTCGGTCTGCTGCACATGGAAATCATTCAGGAACGTCTGGAACGTGAATACGATCTTGATCTGATTACCACAGCACCTACCGTAGTTTACGAAGTGGAAACCACCACGGGTGAGACGATTTATGTTGATAGCCCATCCAAGCTGCCAGCATTGAATAACATTGCTGAGCTGCGTGAGCCGATTGCTGAGTGTCACATGCTGATGCCTCAGGAATATCTGGGTAGCGTTATCACTCTGTGTATTGAGAAGCGTGGCGTACAGACCAACATGGTTTACCACGGTAACCAGGTTGCGCTGACCTATGAAATCCCAATGGCAGAAGTGGTACTCGATTTCTTCGACCGCCTAAAATCAACGTCCCGTGGCTACGCTTCCCTGGATTATAACTTCAAACGCTTCCAGACCTCAGACATGGTGCGCGTTGATGTCTTGATTAACGGCGATCGCGTTGATGCCCTGGCGTTGATTACTCACCGTGGCAACTCACAGTTCCGTGGACGTCAGTTGGTCGAGAAGATGCAAGAGCTGATCCCTCGCCAACAATTCGACATTGCGATTCAAGCGGCAATTGGCGCACATATCATTGCGCGTTCTACCGTGAAACAGTTGCGTAAAAACGTATTGGCAAAATGCTACGGCGGTGACGTAAGCCGTAAGAAAAAGCTGTTGCAAAAACAGAAGGACGGTAAGAAACGCATGAAGCAAGTCGGTAACGTCGAATTGCCTCAGGAAGCGTTCCTCGCCATTCTGCATGTTGGTAAAGACAGCAAATAAATTAAGGAGTTGGCATGGCGAATATGTTTGCGCTAATCCTCGTGATAGCGACGCTGGTAACGGGTCTTCTATGGTGTATTGATAAATTTATCTTTGCGCCAAAACGTCGGGTAAAACAGGCGGCAGCGCAAGCTGCCACTGGCGATGCACTTGATAGCAAAACGCTAAATAAAGTCGCACCGAAACCAGGTTGGTTAGAAACGGGGGCTTCCGTATTCCCGGTGCTCGCTATAGTCTTGATTGTGCGCTCGTTTATTTACGAGCCATTCCAGATCCCATCAGGATCAATGATGCCAACCTTATTAATTGGCGATTTTATTCTGGTGGAGAAATTTGCTTACGGTATTAAAGATCCGATTTACCAGAAAACGCTAATTGAAACGGGTCATCCTAAACGTGGCGATATTGTGGTGTTCAAATATCCACAAGATCCGCGTCTTGATTACATCAAGCGTACAGTTGGTTTGCCGGGGGATCGTGTCAGTTATGATCCAGTGGCCAAAGAAGTGACTGTTCAGCCAAACTGTCGTTCTGGCCAGGCATGTGATAACGCGCTGGCAATCACTTACAGCAATGTAGAGCCAAGTGATTTTGTGCAGACCTTTGCGCGTCGTAACGGCAGTGAAGCGAACTCTGGTTTCTTCCAGCTGCCGCAGGGCCAGACCAAAGAAAACGGTATCCGTTTGTCTGAACGTAAAGAGACGCTGGGCGACGTGAGTCACCGCATTCTGACCGTGCCAATTGCACAGGACCAACTGGGAATGTACTACCAGCAACCGAGCCAACAACTGGCAACGTGGATTGTGCCACCAGGCCATTACTTCATGATGGGTGATAACCGCGATAACAGCGCCGATAGCCGTTATTGGGGTTTTGTTCCTGAGGCGAATCTGGTGGGTAAAGCGACTGGAATCTGGATGAGTTTTGAGAAACAAGAGGGTGAATGGCCGACGGGTGTTCGTTTAAGCCGTATTGGCGGAATTCATTGATCAATTAAATCCATTCAGATAACGACTTTCCACGTCGTTATCTATAGAATATCCCCCCGTATTAAGGTTGGCTCCTCTTTGAGGAGCCACGGCAAACGAAACAGCGTTGGTTCTCTTTTTCAGGTCTGTTCCGTGTGCTGAATAATTGACGCATTCATTAATTGGTATCGCATGAACCCCATCGTAATTAATAGGCTGCAGCGTAAGCTGGGCTACACTTTTGTACATCAGGATCTGTTGCAACAGGCATTAACGCATCGCAGTGCCAGCAGCAAACACAATGAGCGTCTTGAGTTTTTAGGCGATTCCATTCTTAGCTACGTTATTGCAAACGCGCTTTACCATCGTTTTCCTCGTGTAGATGAAGGTGATATGAGCCGTATGCGTGCGACGCTGGTGCGCGGAAATACGCTGGCAGAAATTGCTCGCGAATTTGAATTAGGCGAATGTCTGCGCCTTGGGCCGGGCGAATTGAAAAGTGGCGGTTTCCGTCGCGAATCTATCCTGGCCGATACCGTCGAAGCCTTAATTGGTGGCGTGTTCCTCGATAGCGATATCCAGAATATTGAGCGCTTAATTCTTTCCTGGTATCAATCTCGTTTGGATGAAATTAGCCCAGGCGATAAGCAAAAAGACCCTAAGACGCGTCTGCAAGAGTATTTGCAGGGTCGCCACTTGCCACTGCCATCTTATTTGGTTGTGCAGGTTCGTGGTGAAGCGCACGATCAGGAATTTACCATTCACTGTCAGGTGAGTGGCCTGCCTGAGCCGGTGATTGGCACCGGTTCAAGCCGCCGTAAAGCGGAACAGGCTGCAGCTGAGCAGGCGCTTATAAAGCTGGAGCTGGAATAATGAGCGAAGAACAAACCTTTTGCGGATTCGTGGCCATCGTTGGTCGTCCGAATGTCGGCAAATCCACGCTGCTAAACCAGTTGCTTGGGCAAAAAATCTCTATCACTTCCCGTAAAGCGCAGACCACCCGTCACCGCATTATGGGTATCCATACCGAAGGCCCGTATCAGGCGATTTACGTTGATACCCCAGGGCTGCATATGGAAGAAAAACGCGCTATCAACCGCTTGATGAACAAAGCGGCTAGCAGCTCTATCGGTGACGTTGAACTGGTTATCTTCGTAGTTGAAGGAACGAAGTGGACCGCAGATGACGAGATGGTGCTCAACAAGCTGCGTGACGCTCGGGCGCCGGTGATTCTGGCGGTGAACAAAGTCGATAACGTTCAGGACAAAAGCATTTTGCTGCCACACCTGCAATTCCTTGGCAGCCAGATGAACTTCCTCGATATCGTGCCTATTTCTGCTGAACATGGCATGAACGTGGACACAATCGCTAGCATCGTTCGTAAACGTCTGCCAGAAGCCATTCATCACTTCCCGGAAGATTACATCACCGACCGTTCTCAGCGTTTCATGGCGTCTGAAATCATCCGTGAAAAACTGATGCGATTCCTCGGCGCGGAATTACCGTATTCCGTCACAGTTGAGATTGAACAGTTTGTGACTAACGCCCGTGGCGGTTTCGACATCAATGGTTTGATTCTGGTTGAACGTGAAGGCCAGAAGAAGATGGTTATTGGCAACAAAGGCGCCAAGATCAAAACCATCGGTATCGAAGCGCGTAAAGACATGGAAGAGATGTTCGAAGCCAAAATCCACCTCGAACTGTGGGTTAAGGTTAAATCCGGTTGGGCAGATGATGAGCGCGCCCTGCGTAGCCTGGGTTATACCGACGATTTGAAATAAGAAAATGGAAGGCTGGCAACGGGCGTTTGTCCTGCATAGTCGCCCCTGGAGCGAAACCAGCCTTCTGCTTGACCTCTTTTCCGAAGAGTCCGGGCGCATTCGTTTAATTGCGAAAGGCGCTCGTTCTCGCCGTTCCAACCTCAAAGGGACGCTACAACCCTTTACCCCTCTGTTAGTTCGCTGGGGCGGCCGTGGTGAAGTCAAAACACTGCGCAGCGCCGAAGCCGTCTCACTGGCACTTCCTCTTAGTGGCATAACGCTCTATAGCGGCCTGTATGTGAATGAACTGGTTTCACGCGTGCTGGAAGATGAAACGCGTTTCTCTGAACTATTCTTCGACTACCTCCACTGTATTCAGGCATTAGCGGGCACCAGCGGTTCACCGGAACCGGCTTTGCGCCGTTTTGAGCTGGCTCTGCTGGGGCACTTGGGTTACGGCGTGGATTTCTTGCACTGCGCAGGAAGCGGAGAAGAGGTCAGTGACACCATGACTTATCGCTACCGTGAAGAGAAAGGGTTTATCGCAAGCCTGGTAGTAGATAACCGCAGTTTCACGGGCCATGAATTAAAAGCCCTCGCGAACCGCGAATTTCCTGATATCGCCACCTTACGTGCGGCGAAACGCTTTACCCGTATGGCATTGAAACCTTATCTGGGCGGCAAACCCCTTAAAAGCCGCGAATTATTCCGCCAGTTTGTGCCGAAAAAATCACCACTTAAATCCCCTCAAGACCCACAATAACGCCTGGCCGTAGCCATGCTTTCCTTACCGGGTGTAAACTGCCGGAACTCAAACCTATTCTGACCCCGAGGAAAGGCATGTCTGAATTACTGTTAGGCGTCAACATCGATCACATCGCAACTTTGCGTAACGCACGTGGCACGGCATATCCTGACCCAGTACAGGCGGCATTTATTTGCGAGCAAGCAGGTGCTGACGGTATTACGGTTCACCTGCGTGAAGATCGCCGTCATATCACTGACCGCGATGTACGCATTCTTCGCCAGACCCTCGACACGCGTATGAATCTGGAAATGGCTGTCACTGAAGAGATGATTGGTATTGCTTGTGATACCAAACCGCATTTCTGTTGCCTGGTACCGGAAAAGCGTCAAGAAGTGACGACCGAAGGTGGGCTGGATGTCGCCGGTCAACTGGATAAAATGCGTGATGCCTGCAAACGCCTGGCCGACGCCGGTATTTTGGTTTCCCTGTTTATTGATGCTGACCACGCGCAGATTGATGCCGCCGTGGCGGTTGGCGCGCCGTATATCGAAATTCATACTGGTTGCTACGCCGATGCAAAAGACGAAGCGACTCAGGCCAAAGAGCTGGCGCGTATCGCTGAAGCCGCGACCTACGCCGCAGGAAAAGGCCTGAAAGTGAATGCTGGGCATGGTTTGACTTATCACAACGTGAAAGCCATTGCTCGCCTACCTGAAATGCATGAGTTGAATATCGGCCATGCAATTATCGGCCGTGCGGTAATGAGCGGTTTGAAAGATGCCGTGGCAGAAATGAAACGTCTGATGCAGGAAGCGCGTAGCTAATGGCAATTCTCGGCCTTGGTACTGATATCGTTGAGATTGCGCGTATTGAAAGCGTTATCTCGCGTTCAGGTGACCGACTGGCGAAGCGCGTGCTCAGTGCCAATGAATGGCTACAATATCAAGCGCACCAGCAACCGGTGCGCTTTCTCGCTAAACGTTTTGCAGTAAAAGAAGCGGCGGCCAAAGCGTTTGGCACCGGGATCCGTAACGGCCTGGCGTTTAATCAGTTCGAAGTGTTTAACGACCCGTTGGGTAAACCGCAGTTACGCTTTTGGGAAGAAGCCGAGCGAGTCGCGCAAAGAATGGGCGTGCGTTCGGTGCACGTTACGCTTGCTGATGAACGCCATTACGCCTGTGCGACAGTGATTATAGAGAATTAATACCCTTCATACTTCAAGCTGCCTCTTTGTTGGCTGCGTTCACTCACCCGACAAATCTGCCGGGAGCAGATTTGAACGCTGTTCCAGCGCCCCGAAGGGGTGAGGACCAGGGATGGGCCGAATAATCACTTAGTTTACTAAGCTCATCGGGATTGATGAGGGACTCCTGTCTCTCACTGGAGGCTAGCCTTTGGCTGGTCAAACTCGTTCCCGACGAATTTGTTGTTCTCTTGCCGCCGTGACGCATCTCGAATTATTTTGGGTATGGGGATCAGAGCTTATCGGCGTGGTGCAGTTGAACAAATTTGTCCCACAGTTGCTCTTCGTTCTCGATATGAGTCGGATCGCTGATGATAGTATTTGGGATCGGGCAGACTTTCTGGCAGGTGGGTGTTTCGTAGTGCCCGACGCATTCGGTGCAGCGATCAGTGTTGATCTCATAAATGCTGTCCCCCATGGAAATGGCCTCGTTCGGGCACTCTGGCTCGCACATATCGCAATTAATACATTTTTTAGTGATGAGCAGCGCCATGGGAAGATCTCGATAACAACAGAAACAGGGCGGGCATTATACGCCCAATCTCCGGTCAAACCAGTTTTTTTACCAGTGCTTCACTGTGGCGGATCCGCTCCGGTGCGTGTTCAAGATCGCGCTGTACTAACGCCATAAACAGAAGATCGGTGAGCATCATCTGCGCACTGGTCGATGAAATCGCCGCGCTGCGTGTCGCTTGTTCTTCGGCGATGGTGTACAGGCAGAGCGAGGCTCGTTGCTGTAACGCGTTGGGCGTAAAACCGGTAATGGCGAGTATTTTTGCTCCGGTGCGTAGCGTTTCATCGGCGGCGAGATTGATCTCACGCCGTTCACCAGAATAGGAAATCGCCAACAGCACATCGTCACGGCTTGAGGCTTGCGCCGTCGCCAGTAATGCGTGCATGTCTTGCTCGGCTACGGCGTTAATCCCAATTTTCATTAGCTTCCAGGCAAAATTCTTGGCGACCAAGCCGGACGCTCCAATGCCGACTAACAGCACTCGTCGTGCGTTTCGCAACATCTCTACGCTCGCCAGCAGCTTTTCTTCGCTGTTAACATCAAGCGTGGCGTGCATCGCCGACAAATTATCCTTAATGAGTTTTTCCCCCACCAAACGCAGCGGATCATCACCCAAAATAAGATTATGAACAGGGACGGATTGTGATTCCTGGCCGCTGGCCAGCGCTTCACTGATCGCCAATTTGAGGGCTGGAAACCCCTTAAAACCCAGCTTTTGGGAAAACTTCACCACGCTCGACTGGCTCACACCTGCTTCGGCTGCAAGCTGCTGTGAACTTAAATGACGCGCGTAGTCGGGCTTTTCCAGCAAAAAGTCAGCCAGTCTACGGTCGCTTTGTGCCAGGGTTGAGTAGCGGCTTCGAATACGCAGTAAGCAGTTCATTTCCTCTCCAGACCGTCGGGTCAATTATGTGAGCGATTCCATAATAACGTAAATTACGCTCGCCTGAATGAATTTAATATTCCATTATATAAAAACTATAAGGAATTAAATATTCAAAGGTGCATGATGAATCTTGGCTCACTCGTTTCTGAAACTCGTAATCCACAAACTATGGATCTCGATTGCCTCTCCACGCTTGAAATGGTCCAGCGCTTTAATCAACAGGACGCCCTGGTCGCAGCAGCAGTTGAAAAAACGCTGCCGGAAGTGGCCAAAGCCGTCGATGCGGCAAGTGCTTCGCTGCAAGCGGGTGGCCGTTTGATCTACATGGGAGCGGGAACCAGTGGGCGCTTAGGTGTACTGGATGCCTCAGAATGCCCGCCGACCTTTGGCGTTCCACATGGTCTGGTGATTGGTTTAATCGCGGGTGGTCCTGGTGCTTTACTCAAAGCGGTAGAAGGTGCTGAAGATAATCAGCAATTGGGCGAGGATGACCTGAAAGACCTTATGCTAACAGCGAACGACATGGTTGTTGGACTTGCAGCATCAGGGCGCACACCTTATGTGATTGGTGGGTTGCGCTATGCCCGTAACCTTGGTTGTCGCACAGCGGCCATTTCCTGTAACCCGGGTTCAGCCATCGCGCAGGAAGCTGAAATTGCGATTTCCCCCGTTGTTGGGCCAGAAGCGTTGACCGGCTCCACACGTCTGAAATCAGGTACCGCGCAAAAATTAGTGCTGAATATGATTTCCACCGGCGCGATGGTGAAGCTGGGTAAGGTCTACCAGAACCTGATGGTCGATATGAAAGCCACCAATATTAAGTTGGTAGACCGTGCGTGTCGTATCGTTGTGGAAGCGACTGGTGCGACGCGTATCGATGCCGAAAACGCGCTCAAACAGACTGATTACGAAGTAAAGCCAGCCATTTTAATGATACTCACCGGTGTTGATGCAAAGACGGCGTATGCACGTCTGGCAGACAGTAGTGGTTATCTTCGCCCAGCCCTTAGCCAATCCCATTAGGGCTATTCTATTTGCCATTTTGAACCAGGGCAGTGCTCAAAATCCTCACGTACTACATGTACGTTCCGGTTTCTGCACGCTGTCCGTGTTCAAACTGACGACAACAATAACGCCTATTGGGATAGGCTATAACTAACAGCAGGCACTGAATCATGGATAAGACAGCGACACTCGCCAGTGAAATATTGCTAGGAATCGGTGGGGAGGGGAATATCACCCGTCTGGAAAACTGCATGACCCGCGTGCGCGTTGAAGTTAATGACGTAAGCCTGCTTGATATTGCGCGTCTGAAAAAACTGCCGGGTGTCAGCGGCTATGTCAAACAGGGCGAACAGCACCAGCTGATTGTTGGGCCGGGTCGTGCGGCGCAAGTCGTGGACGCTATGCGTGAATTGTTGCAAAGCAGTGGCCAAACCCTCTCAAGCGAAGATGATATTGCGCAGAATAAAGCGCAGGCAAAAGCCCGTTATCAGGCGCCAATGAGTGAAGCATTGCGTAAGCTGGCGAACGTTTTTATTCCATTGATTCCTGCTTTTATTGCGTCGGGGCTTATCACCGGGATCATCAACATCCTCAAGCGCCCGGATATTGTGGGTGATCTTGCCACGCAATACCCCAATATTCTCGGCTTGCTCGCCATCTTCGGTAGCGCGGTGTTTGCTATCATGAATATTCTGGTGGGCGTTAATGCCGCGAAAGTGTTCGGCGGTTCGATGGCGATGGGTGGCGTGATGGCCGGGATTCTTTCCAGCCCGCAACTGGCGCAAATCCAGCTGTTTGGTGAAAACCTCCAACCCGGTCGGGGCGGGGTGATTGCCGTATTACTGGTCGTGGCGCTGATGTGCTGGATTGAAAAACGCTTACGCCGGTTGCTGCCGGGTTCTCTTGAGTTAATTTTCAACCCGCTGCTGACGACATTAATTACCGCCTCAATTGCCATTGTAGCGCTACAGCCACTGGGTGGTCTGATTTCTGACGCTATTGCTCATGGTGCGACATTGGCCATTGATAAAGGTGGCATGGTGGTTGGCGCTGTGCTTTCCGGTGTCTTCCTGCCGCTGGTATTGTCGGGATTACATCAGGGATTGGTGCCGATTCATGTCGAGCTTATCCAGACTCACGGCCAAAACGCATTACTGCCCATTCTGGCGATGGCCGGTGTTGGGCAGGTCGGTGCGGCACTGGCGGTATTGCTGAAAACGCGTAATCAGCGCCTGAAAAAACTGATTAAAGGCGCGTTACCCGTTGGGTTGCTGGGCATTGGTGAACCGCTGATTTTTGGGGTCACGTTGCCGCTCGGTAAACCGTTTATCGGTGCTTGTTTAGGCGGAGCAGTAGGTGGCGCGTTCATCAGTTACTGGAAAGTGGCAACCGTCATCACCTTCGGAATTTCAGGTTTACCACTGGCATTAACTATTGTTGCCGGAAAAGTGATGTTCTATCTGTTAGGCTTCCTGATAGCGGTTATCGCCGGGTTCTTATTTACATGGTTGATGGGCTTTAATGATCCAGAGGAGTGACGTTTGGCAATTCAGAGTGAGCGTCGGGTAGTTTTTTTCGATTTAGATGGCACGCTGCATCAGCAGGATATGTTCGGCAGCTTCTTGCGTTATCTGCTGCGTCATCAACCCCTCAATCTGTTACTTGTCATTCCGCTCCTGCCGGTGATAGGTGGCGCGTTGCTGATTAAAGGGCGCGCCGCTCGTTGGCCGATGAGTTTGCTGTTGTGGGGGGCAACCTTTGGCCACAGCGAAACGCGCCTTAAGCAACTGGAATCAAATTTCGTGACATGGTTTCGCTGCCGCGTTACTGCATTCCCCGTGGTACAACAGCGCTTGACTGACTACCTTACCAGCTCAGATGCGGATGTCTGGTTGATTACTGGCTCTCCACAACCGCTGGTGCAGCAGGTTTATTTCGATACGCCGTGGTTGCCAAAAGTTAAGCTTATCGCCAGCCAAATCAAGCGCTCCCATGGTGGGTGGGTGCTCACATTGCGCTGCCTCGGTCATGAAAAAGTGTCTCAACTCGAACAGCAAATCGGCACGCCACTACAACTCTACAGTGGGTACAGCGACAGCAATCAGGACAACCCACTGCTCTATTTCTGCCAGCACCGCTGGCGGGTCACACCTCAGGGCCAGTTACAGCAGCTTGAGTGATACCCTTTCGTCTCACATAAGCTCCATCTATACCCAAAATAATTCGAGCTGCATCGCGGCGGCAAGAGAACGATAAATTCGTCGGGAACGAATTTGACCAGCCAAAGGCTGGCCTCCGGTGAGAGACTGGAGTCTCTCATTAATCCCGATGAGCTTAGTAAAGTAAGTGATTATTCGGCCCATCCCTGGTCCTCACCCTTTCGGGGTGCGGGTAACAGCGTTCAAATCTGCTCCCGGCAGATTTGTCGGGTGAGTGAACGTAGCCAACAAAGATGCAGTTTGAAGTATGACGGGTATATAATGCGCCGCCCGAAACTAGCCCGGAGAGCCCTCTTGTCAGAAAGCGAATTTACCCACGAACACTGGATGCGTCATGCATTGACCCTCGCACGCCGTGCATGGGAAGAAGGTGAGGTTCCGGTTGGTGCGGTGCTGGTGCATAACAACCAGGTGATTGGCGAAGGCTGGAACCGTCCTATTGGCAGACACGACCCAACAGCACATGCAGAAATTATGGCGTTGCGTCAGGGCGGGTTGGTGTTGCAAAACTATCGCCTGCTGGAAACCACGCTTTATGTCACCCTCGAACCTTGCGTAATGTGTGCAGGGGCGATGGTTCATGGTCGGATTGGTAATTTGGTGTTTGGTGCGCGTGATGCCAAAACCGGTGCAATTGGTTCGCTAATGGATGTGCTGGGTCATCCGGGTATGAATCACCAGGTTACTGTGACTGAGGGGGTTTTGGCAGAAGAGTGCTCGGCAATGTTAAGTGATTTTTTTCGAGCCCGGCGCCTTGAGAAAAAAGCCCTAAAGGAAAAATCCCGAAACCCGGAATAGCCAACTCGACAGGGGTGACGGCCGGATACGCCTCGGCATATTTTAGCGCTTGCGCTTCCTGTTTCTCTTTTTCGAGTAAGTACCCGACCAGGCTGATGTAATATTTCCGGATATTCTCCACATACGCATACGCTTCATGGCCACGGGCGTACCCATACGTTGTTGTCGAGTAGTACTGTTTTTTGCTAAGTAACGGCAGACGCATTTTGACATCTGCCCAACTATCCGGATTACCTTTTTGCTTCGCCGTCAGTTGGCGCGCATCCAGCATATGGGCATATCCCATGTTATAGGCCGTCAACGCAAACCAAATCTGTTCATCCTTTGGCACACTGTCAGGGACTTTTGCCATCATATCTTTCAGATAACGGCTTCCCCCTTCAATACTTTGCACTGGATCTAATCGGTCGGTGACACCGAGGCTTTGTGCGGTATTTTTGGTCAGCATCATCAACCCGCGCACACCGGTTGGTGAGGTTGCCAGGTTATCCCAATGTGATTCCTGATAAGAGATGGCTGCCAGCAAACGCCAGTCTATTTCGGTGGCATACTTTTCGAATAATGGCTGTAGCTCTGGCAGCACTGCATCCACCGCTTTGAGGAAGGAGCGGGTATCGACATAATCAAAATCCCCAACGTGGCCGAGATATTTTTCTTCAAGATGCGCAAAGGTGTCGTCGATGTTGAGTCGGTTATAAAAGTCGAGCAGGGCGGCAGACAGGCTGTCATCGCTATCCAATGCACTAAACCACGTCACAGGTTGTTCGTCGGTGACATCCAGGGCAACAGCAAGCTTCGGATGAACGCGCTGGAAAGTGCTGATCGCAACAGAATCGGTAATGGTATAAGCAATCTTGCCCTCCACCACTTGTTGCATCAGTTCTTTACTGCTGAGGTGCTCATCAACACGCCAGCTTAAATCAGGGTATTTATGACGTTTAAAATTGATCAACGCGATAAGTGATGTGACGCCAGGTGAAAGCACCAACTGATTTTCTTTGATGTCAGCCAATGACTTAGGGCGTGGGCTACCCATGCGATAAACCATCTGTTGGGAAACGGAATAATATGTCGGCCCGGCCTGGTAATGTTGGCTGCGATGCGTGTTGTACACCAAACCCGCTGCGATAACATCGGCCTTATTATTATCAATATCATCAAACAGATCTTGAATATTAGGGCGAATAGTCACTTCCAGTTTTACACCAAGATAATTGGCAAACAGATCTGCTAACTCGTAATCAAGGCCAATTTTTTTGCCCTGAAACAGAGTGTACGTCAGAGGCGACTCAATGGTACTGACACGCAAAATCCCCCGCTCTTGAATGGCGGCGATGCGGTTTTCGGCTTGTCCGAACCACGGAAGGGAGGGCCATAGCGCCACTGCCAGCAACACGGTTACGGCACCGATAAGCAGATAATTAATTTTAAATCTTTTCAAATAGTTAATCTGCAACGAGGCGTAGAGTTTTCGCTAACAACAGGCTTCAAAAGTGGAGGTGCTCTCAAAAGGTGTGGCGCATTTTGCTTAACAAAACGCCACTGTGCAACTTATTCAACATTGACGGTTAAATTTTCGCCAATAAAAACTAATCCGTTTATTTATACGCAAACGGTTTCGTCGCGGCTGCGGATTCTCTATAATGGCGCCCGTTTTCCCCTTGCGCCCACTGAAGCGTCCCCCTGGCGTTTCGAAGACGAGAGATCTTTGATGATGGAAATTCTGCGTGGTTCGCCCGCTTTATCGGCATTTCGTATTAACAAATTACTGGCCCGTTTTAATGACGCCAACCTTCCGGTCAGCGACATTTATGCCGAATATGTTCACTTTGCCGATCTCGACGCGCCGCTGAACTCTGAAGAGCACGCCCGTCTGCAACGGTTGTTGAAATATGGTCCAACCCTTGCCGACCACGCCCCGACCGGCCACCTAATTCTGGTTACGCCGCGTCCTGGTACCATCTCACCCTGGTCCTCTAAAGCGACTGATATTGCCCATAACTGTGCGCTTGCCAATGTTAAACGTTTGGAACGCGGTGTGGCGTACTACGTCACTGGCAGCACGCTGACAGATGCACAGCGCCAGGAAGTCGCCGCACTTCTGCATGACCGCATGATGGAAAGCGTGTTTGATACGCTTGACGAAGCACAGCAACTGTTCTCGCAGCATCAGCCTGCACCTGTGCAAAGCGTTGATCTGTTAACTCAAGGCCGCACAGCGCTGGTTGAAGCCAATATCCGTCTGGGTCTGGCTCTGGCAGAAGACGAAATTGATTATTTGCAGGATGCGTTCACCCAACTGGGACGCAACCCGAACGACATAGAGCTGTATATGTTCGCGCAGGCGAATTCCGAACATTGCCGCCACAAAATTTTTAATGCCGACTGGATTATCGACGGCGTCGAACAGCCTAAATCGCTGTTCAAAATGATTAAAAACACCTTTGAGAAAACTCCGGACTACGTGTTATCTGCCTATAAAGATAACGCAGCGGTAATGGAAGGTTCAGCGGTTGGGCGTTTCTATGCCAATCATGACGCAGGTCGTTATGACTACCACCAGGAAGATGCGCATATCCTGATGAAAGTCGAAACTCACAACCACCCAACGGCTATCTCTCCATGGCCGGGTGCGGCGACCGGTTCTGGTGGCGAAATCCGTGATGAAGGCGCGACAGGACGCGGTGCTAAACCAAAAGCGGGTCTGGTCGGTTTCTCGGTTTCCAACCTGCGTATTCCTGGTTTTGAACAGCCGTGGGAAGAAGATTTCGGCAAGCCTGACCGCATCGTGACGGCGCTGGATATTATGACCGACGGCCCATTGGGTGGTGCGGCATTTAACAACGAATTTGGTCGCCCGGCGCTGACGGGTTACTTCCGTACTTACGAAGAGAAGGTCAAGAGCCATAACGGCGTAGAACTGCGCGGTTACCATAAGCCGATCATGCTGGCTGGTGGTATCGGCAACATTCGTGCTGACCATGTTCAGAAAGGCGAAATCACCGTCGGTGCGAAACTCATCGTGCTCGGTGGCCCATCAATGAACATCGGTTTAGGGGGCGGTGCAGCTTCTTCCATGGCTTCAGGCCAGTCTGATGCGGATCTGGATTTTGCTTCCGTACAGCGCGATAACCCAGAAATGGAACGCCGCTGCCAGGAAGTTATCGACCGTTGCTGGCAGCTGGGCGACGCCAACCCAATCCTGTTCATTCATGATGTGGGTGCGGGTGGTCTTTCTAACGCGATGCCAGAACTGGTGAACGATGGTGGTCGCGGCGGTCGTTTTGAACTGCGCGATATCCTCAATGATGAACCGGGTATGA
>DATERH010000298.1:0-2679 GCA_035271785.1 Buttiauxella sp. | reverse complement strand
GGAATCAATTAGCGCCTGACGAATCAGCGATGGTTCAAATAGCGCCTGTTGCTTGCGACTCATGGAAGCCTCTTAATCACAAATTCACTAAGGAAAGGTGTTCCGCAACCGGGCCTAATGCGAGGGCGGGAATAAAGGTCAATGCACCCACTAACAACACGGTGCCAATCAGCAAACCGATAAACAGCGGGCCGTGAGTCGGTAAAGTGCCGATGCCTGCGGATTGAGATTTTTTGGTGACAAGCGAACCGGCAATCGCCAACACGGGGATAATCACGGCGAAGCGACCGAACCACATGCACACCGCCAGCAAAATGTTCCAGAAAGGCGTATTGGCACTTAAACCGGCAAATGCGCTACCGTTGTTGTTGGACGCAGACGATACGGCGTACAGCACTTCACTAAAGCCGTGAATGCCGGGGTTGAGCATGCCGGCGCGGCCTGCGTCGGTCATCATCGCCAGCGCGGTACCGAGTAGCACCAGGGTGGGTGTCACCAGAATCGCCATCGCGGTCATTTTCATCTCCGCAACGTCGATTTTTTTACCCAGGTATTCCGGTGTGCGGCCAATCATCAATCCGGCGATAAACACCGTCAGCAACACGAACAACAACATGCCGTACAAACCAGAACCGACTCCTCCGAACACCACTTCACCAATCTGCATCAACCACATTGGGATCATGCCGCCTAATGCGGTAAAGGAGTCATGCATCGCGTTGACCGCCCCACAAGACGCGGCAGTGGTAATCACCGAGAACAGGCTGCTGACCAGAATGCCAAAGCGGCTTTCTTTGCCTTCCATATTGAAATTGCTAGCTACGCCGAGCTGGGTGAAATGCGGGTTACCGCTGGTTTCGGCCCACATCACTACCACCACGCAGATAACAAAAATCACGGCCATCGCCCATAAAATGGCGCGGCCCTGGCGTCGGTCTCCGACGGCTTCACCGAACGCAAAACATAACGCCGCAGGGATCAAGAAGATCGCCAGCATCTGCACAAAGTTGGTCAGTGCCGTTGGGTTCTCGAACGGGTGTGAGGAGTTAGCGTTAAAGAAACCGCCGCCGTTGGTGCCCAACATTTTGATGGCTTCTTGCGAGGCAACCGGGCCCATCGGTAACACCTGGTGTACACCTTCAAGTGAGGTGAACGGTTGATACGCGGCGACATTCTGCAAGGTGCCCTGGCTGATAAAGAACAGCGCAATCAGCAGGGAAATCGGCAGCAAGATGTAGAGCGTGATGCGGGTTAAATCGACCCAGGCGTTGCCTAAGGTGTTAGCACTTTGGCGAGAGAACGCGCGAATCAGCGCAAACACCACGGCAATACCCGTTGCTGCTGACAAGAAGTTTTGTACTGTCAGACCCACCATCTGGCTGAAATAACTCAGCGTGGTTTCCCCGCTGTAAGCCTGCCAGTTGGTATTGGAGACAAAACTGACTGCCGTATTGAGCGCTAAATGCCAGGACAGGCCAGGTAATTGCTGTGGATTGAGAGGCAAGTTTCCTTGCGTCATTAAAATGACAAAAAGTGCTAACAAACCTAACGCGTTAAACGCCAGTATGGCTCCCAGATAACGCTTCCAGCTCATTTCGCTGGTGGCGTCATTCCCTAGCACTTTCCATAACAGCGAATCCATTTTCCCGACAACAGGCAGCGACTCGCCATCAATTAAACGAGCTAAAACGCTGCCCAACGGTTTTGCCAGTGCGAAGAGCACCAGTAAGAAGCTGGCAATTAATAAAAACCCGGACGCGGCCATCAGAATGCCTCCGCGTTAATTAGGGCATAAATTAAATATCCCAACAGCACAAACACCAGCACCACGCCAGCTATTACGCCTGTACTCACATTCCACCTCGGTCGTTTTAAGGAATTGCAGAGAGTGTGAAAGTTTGGGTGCAAAGATGTCGTAAAAGTCTGAGGGTGGGGTGTAAAAAAAGTATAAAAATGAGATATCCCGTCACCCATCCAGGATGCAGAGTGTTGGTTGCTCGAAGTGACTTGGGGAAAAACCACTAGTTAACTAATGATTAGTATTTATTTAACCTTTTTGTAACTTAATTACACCATGGATTGTAAATAAATGACAAAAAGTGGCTTTAAGTGGTCGGAGGAGTAGTAAACTTTCAGCCAGTGCGCTACTATTTTCGCCAGATGACAAGTTCTATTTTTCCGGTGTTTGCTACCGGTCACATTCAGTTACCGAAATAATTCATGCAGCATCGCGGCGGCAAGCGAGCAAATTCCATGGAGCTTACATGAGTCAGTGACTTGGGTGAGTGAACGCAGCCAACAAAGATGCGGCTTGAAGTATGAAGGAAAAGGGAGAAACCTATGACTCTTTATAAAGACTATCCATTGCATCAGGTCTTCCTGCGTCGCACGTTGGTTGTTTTAGCGGGTGTCCTGGCGTTACCGGCGATGTTGTTCTGGAAAGATCGCGCCCGTTTCTACAGCTATCTGCACCGTGTGTGGTCAAAAACCAGTGATAAACCTGTTTGGCTGGCTCAAGCCGAAGCCGCTTCCGGTGATTTTTACTGAGTTTGCTGAAATTGAAATAGAAACCGCCACTTGCTGGCGGTTTTTTTATGCGTGAAGATAACTGCTCAAGCAATGTTAAGGGGCAGTACATGTTGATTTGGCAAGACCTACACCATTCAGAACTGAGTGTGA
>DATERH010000297.1:0-26368 GCA_035271785.1 Buttiauxella sp. | reverse complement strand
GCATCTCTCGCAGGCCGAAATCCGCCATGCACAGATTATCACCACCAATCAAAAAGACCCGGTTGAGGTCATAGGCTGCGGAGAAATTGTCTCGCCAGTAACGTAAAAACCACGCCAGAGATTGCAGCGAAGAACGCCAGGGCGCGCTGATAGCTGAGCAGTCAGAGTCCGGGAACAAAGGCCTGAAACTGGGTGGGTCTATTTTGTTATCGTCATTATCCATAACCGGCAATACGCCACTGGTTGCGTTAAGACGATTTTCTGCGATGTACTTGAGCTCTTTTACCACATCAGACGTACGTTGAATGTAACGCTGCGCCTGGTCGAAGCTGATATTAAATTCCTGACGAATCTCTGACTCTTTGTCGTGTAACGCATTCACGATATAGAACACGGAAAAAAGTGCAATCAACAGCCAAAGCAATAAAGCCAGAGCCCGGAACAGGTAGCGAGAGACTTTTAGTGTGGTACGAAAAGAGACAAGATATTTCAAATTGAGCCTGGTTGTGGAAATTGCAAAAATTTGGATGCCGTTAAGGTAGCCGCAAAAATGGTAGCCCGCAACGGCAAACAGCGTGGATGGCACTGGCCATCCCCAAAATAATTCGAGTCGCAGGAAGGCGGCAAAGGAGTGACAAATCGGCTTGGCCGATTTGAACAGCGCTTGCGCAGCGCCCGAAGGGTGAGCCTCAGAGAGACTCATAATCCCAATGAACCTACTAAAGCCAGTGATTGGGGTGAGTGAACGCCGCCAACAAAGATGCAGCTTGAAGTATGCCGATCAGAACTTCTCGATAACCTTGAAGTGCATCAGCACCAGAGTCATATCTGGTGAGAACAGTTCGTACTCTTCAAAGAAGCGTTTATGCTCGTTGCGCCAGTAAGCCAGGGTGCGATCGCCTTCCCCTTCTGCCAGGGCGTGGGCTTCATCCACCTGGTCAAAAGTGGTCATATTCACTGTGGTCAACTCTATCGCACAAACCGGATTATTCTTACCATCCACTACCACAAAGATATCGCCAGGCTGTGCAATCCCCTCACCATCCAGGTTGGCGCAGGTGGCTGTTTTCACGCCATCAAGCACCAATTTAACCAGTTCATCTGCCTGTCGCTCGGTATCACCGAATGCCCAACGTTCTACATCTTCATACTTTTCAGGAATTGCCATTGAGTTACCTTTATGATTTAAACCAGGCCTGTACCTGATATTAAAATAAAAAACGCCCAATGCAATGATAGCATCGGGCGTTTCTGGTCATATCCCCATCATACTTCAAGCTGCAGGGGCATTGGCTGTACTCACAAACCCCAATCACTTACCTGAGTAAGCTCATTGGGATTTGCTCACTTGCCGCCTACCTGCAACTCGACTTATTTTGGGTATATCAAACAACAAAATCCAGATTATTCGTCTGCTTCGTCATCCGCTTCATCGGCTTCATCGGCTTCATCGGCTTCATCAGCTGCGTTATCATCAACGTCAGCTTCTGGTGCGATGTCTTCATCGCCTTCAGCGACAGTACCGTCGATGGCATCCAATTCTTCTTCGTCTACCGGTTCTGCAACACGTTGCAGACCCACCACGTTTTCATCATCCGCGGTACGGATAAGGATAACGCCCTGGGTATTACGGCCAACGACACTCACTTCTGAAACGCGAGTACGAACCAGAGTGCCCGCATCGGTAATCATCATAATCTGGTCGGTATCTTCAACTTGTACCGCGCCAACGACGCTGCCGTTACGCTCGGTGACTTTGATGGAGATAACGCCCTGAGTCGCACGCGACTTGGTCGGATACTCATCAGCAGCAGTACGTTTACCGTAACCATTCTGTGTCACAGTCAGGATAGAACCTTCACCGCGTGGAATGATCAGGGAAACGACTTTGTCTTCACCCGCAAGTTTAATACCACGAACACCTGTTGCCGTACGGCCCATGGTACGAACGGCGTCTTCTTTGAAGCGCACCACTTTACCCGCAGCCGAGAACAACATTGCTTCATTGCTACCGTCAGTCAGATCAACACCGATCAGTTCGTCACCTTCGTTTAGATTAACGGCGATGATGCCCGCAGAACGTGGGCGGCTGAAGTCGGTCAACGCAGTTTTCTTCACGGTGCCGCTCGCGGTCGCCATAAACACGTTAACACCTTCGGCATACTCACGTACCGGCAAGATGGCAGTAATACGTTCGTTCGGCTCCAGCGGCAGCAGGTTCACGATTGGACGGCCACGCGCACCACGGCTCGCTTCCGGCAACTGATAAACCTTCATCCAATACAGACGACCACGGCTGGAGAACAGCAGAATGGTGTCGTGGGTATTGGCAACCAACAGGCGGTCGATGAAATCTTCTTCTTTAATACGTGCTGCAGATTTGCCTTTACCACCACGACGTTGTGCTTCGTAGTCGGTCAGCGGCTGATACTTCACATAGCCCTGATGGGACAGGGTCACAACCACATCTTCGCGGTTGATCAAATCTTCAATGTTGATATCAGAGGTATTCGCTGTAATTTCGGTCCGGCGTTTATCACCAAACTGATCGCGCATTGCAACCAGCTCTTCGGTGATCACTTCCATCAAACGTTCAGCACTGCCCAGAATGTGCAGTAACTCAGCGATCTGCTCCAGCAACTCTTTATATTCGTCGAGCAGTTTTTCGTGCTCAAGGCCAGTCAGTTTCTGCAAACGCAGATCCAGAATTGCCTGTGCTTGTTGCTCAGTCAGGAAATATTGACCATCACGAATACCGAACTCTGGCTCCAGCCACTCAGGACGCGCAGCATCATCACCGGCACGCTCAAGCATCGCGGCAACGTTGCCCAGATCCCATGAACGCGCAATCAGACCTGCTTTCGCTTCTGCCGCATTCGGGGAGTGACGAATCAGCTCGATAATCGGGTCGATGTTAGCCAAGGCAATCGCCAGGCCTTCAAGGATGTGCGCACGGTCGCGCGCTTTACGCAGTTCGAAAATAGTACGGCGAGTTACAACTTCACGACGGTGACGCATAAACGCAGAAATAATATCTTTCAGGTTCATGATCTTCGGCTGGCCCTGATGCAGCGCAACCATGTTGATACCGAAGGATGTCTGAAGTTGGGTCTGGGAATACAAGTTGTTCAGAACCACTTCGCCCACTGCATCGCGTTTGATTTCGATGACAATGCGCATACCGTCTTTATCTGACTCATCACGCAGAGCACTGATGCCCTCAACGCGCTTGTCTTTCACCAGCTCAGCAATTTTCTCAATCAGGCGAGCTTTGTTCACCTGGTATGGAATTTCATGAACGATGATGGTTTCGCGGCCGGTTTTCGCATCTGCTTCGACTTCAGCACGGGCGCGAATGTAAATCTTGCCACGACCGGTGCGGTACGCTTCTTCGATGCCACGACGGCCATTAATGATAGCGGCAGTCGGGAAGTCTGGGCCTGGGATGTGTTCCATTAACCCTTCAACGGTGATGTCTTCGTCTTCAATAAACGCGAGGCAGCCGTTGATAACTTCAGTAATGTTATGAGGTGGGATGTTTGTTGCCATACCCACGGCGATACCGGACGAGCCGTTAACCAGCAGGTTAGGTATTTTGGTTGGCATAACATCGGGAATGCGTTCGGTTCCGTCGTAGTTATCGACGAAATCTACCGTGTCTTTTTCGAGATCGGCCATCAGTTCGTGTGCGATTTTCGACATACGGATTTCCGTATAACGCATCGCAGCGGCGGAGTCACCGTCCACAGAACCAAAGTTACCCTGGCCATCTACCAACATGTAACGCAATGAGAATGGCTGCGCCATACGCACGATAGTGTCATAGACAGCGGTATCACCGTGGGGGTGATATTTACCGATTACGTCACCAACAACACGGGCGGATTTTTTGTACGCTTTATTCCAGTCATTGCCCAATACGTTCATGGCGTAAAGTACGCGACGGTGTACCGGCTTCAGTCCATCGCGGACATCTGGCAGTGCGCGGCCGACAATAACCGACATCGCGTAATCCAGATAGGAGCTCTTAAGCTCTTCCTCAATGTTGACCGGTGTAATTTCTCTGGCAAGGTCGCTCATGTATCCGCTATCCCTCTACTGTGTCCCGGATTCAAAGGTCGCAAATTATAACACAATCGCCCGACTGTGGGTAAACCAGAACACGTTCGCCTGCGCAGAATTGACTGATATACTCCCGCCACGAAACGAGTAAGGAGTGAGTAGCCCTATGAATGCCGAATACCAACCGGTGATCCACAACGTCGACCATGATGAAATCGCAAAATTCGAAGCCGTTGCCTCGCGCTGGTGGGATTTAGAAGGCGAATTTAAACCACTGCATCGCATTAACCCGCTACGTTTGGGTTATATCAACCAGCGTGCTGGTGGGTTGTTCGGTAAAACGGTGCTTGATGTCGGCTGTGGTGGCGGTATTTTGGCAGAAAGTATGGCTCGTGAAGGCGCGACAGTGACCGGGCTCGATATGGGTTTCGAGCCGCTACAAGTCGCTAAACTTCATGCGCTGGAAAGCGGCATTCAGGTGGATTACGTTCAGGAAACCGTTGAACAACACGCTGAGAAATTTGCTGGTAAGTATGACGTCGTCACCTGTATGGAAATGCTGGAGCATGTGCCCGACCCCAAATCGGTCGTTAGAGCCTGCGCAAAATTAGTAAAACCCGGTGGCCATGTCTTTTTCTCCACGCTTAACCGTAATGGTAAATCGTGGCTGATGGCCGTAGTCGGTGCGGAGTACATTCTACGCATGGTGCCAAAAGGCACGCATGACATTAAGAAGTTTATCAAACCCGCAGAATTACTTTCCTGGGTTGATGAGACTCAACTGCGTGAGCGCCACATGACGGGCCTGCATTTCAACCCGCTGACTAACACGTTCAAACTCGCACCAGGCGTTGACGTAAACTATATGCTGCACACTCAGGGTTAATTCTGGCTTGTCATAAGCTAATTAGATGAAAACTGCGCAGCATCAAGTTGCGCAATTATCCTTTAAGTTTAAGAAATCAGCACTCGATCAAAAATATCATTTTTTTTGCATCCCATTGACAATTGTCACAAGCCTTACGTGACGTGGACTTAGAGAAATTGGGTTGTCACAACCTCAATTCTTTCGCGAAATCAATACTTGTTCTCAATCGATTAGTTACTAGAATACTCACCATATAGTGATTAAGTAATCCACAACCCCCTACATGTAGTATTTATCCACAAGGTTAGCCACAAGTGGCCGGCTGTGGATAAATGGGGCATTTTTCATTTCACGGACAGGTACAAACTCACATGAATCAGAGTCTGCTGGTTACAAAACGTGACGGTCGCACTGAGCGCATCGATCTGGATAAAATCCACCGAGTTCTGGATTGGGCCGCTGAAGGTCTGAATAACGTATCCGTATCGCAAGTTGAACTGCGCTCGCACATTCAGTTTTATGACGGCATCAAAACCTCTGACATTCATGAAACAATCATCAAAGCTGCGGCAGATTTGATTTCTCGTGAAGCGCCGGATTATCAGTACCTGGCTGCGCGTCTGGCCGTTTTCCATCTGCGCAAAAAAGCATACGGTGAATTCGAGCCACCTAAGCTTTACAACCATGTTGTGAAAATGGTTGAGATGGGCAAATACGATCTACATCTGCTGGAAGACTACACGGAAGAAGAGTTCAAGCAGATGGACGATTATCTCGACCATAACCGCGATCTGAGCTTCTCTTACGCCGCAGTTAAACAGCTCGAAGGCAAGTACCTGGTTCAGAACCGTGTCACCGGTGAAATCTACGAAAGCGCACAGTTCCTCTATATTCTGGTTGCCGCGTGCCTGTTCTCGGGCTATCCGCGTGAAACCCGCCTGAGCTATGTGAAGCGTTTTTACGATGCAGTATCTACCTTCAAAATTTCTCTGCCTACGCCGATTATGTCTGGCGTGCGCACCCCAACTCGCCAGTTCAGCTCTTGCGTTCTGATCGAGTGTGGCGACAGCCTGGACTCCATCAACGCGACCTCCAGCGCGATTGTGAAATACGTTTCCCAACGAGCCGGTATCGGTATCAACGCTGGTCGTATCCGTGCCTTGGGTAGCCCAATTCGCGGCGGCGAAGCGTTCCATACCGGTTGTATCCCGTTCTACAAACACTTCCAGACGGCAGTGAAATCCTGCTCTCAGGGCGGCGTGCGTGGCGGTGCGGCCACACTGTTCTATCCAATGTGGCACCTGGAAGTCGAAAGCCTGCTAGTACTGAAAAACAACCGTGGTGTTGAAGGCAACCGCGTACGTCACATGGATTACGGCGTACAAATCAACAAACTGATGTACACCCGTTTGCTGAAAGGCGAAGACATCACACTGTTCAGCCCGTCTGACGTTCCAGGTCTGTACGACGCATTCTTTGCCGATCAGGAAAAGTTTGAGCAGTTGTACACCAAATACGAAAAAGACAGCACCATCCGTAAGCAACGCGTAAAAGCCGTTGAGCTGTTCTCACTGATGATGCAAGAACGTGCGTCTACTGGCCGTATCTATATCCAGAACGTTGACCACTGCAACACCCACAGCCCGTTTGATCCGGCTATCGCGCCAGTGCGCCAGTCCAACCTGTGTCTGGAAATTGCGCTGCCGACTAAGCCAATGAATGACATCAACGATGAAGACGGTGAAATCGCGCTGTGTACCTTGTCTGCATTTAACCTTGGCGCTATCAAAAGTCTGGATGAGCTGGAAGAGCTGGCCGTTCTGGCGGTACGTGCTTTAGATGCACTGCTGGATTACCAGGATTACCCAATCGTTGCCGCGAAACGTGGTGCGATGGGTCGCCGTACTCTGGGTGTGGGCGTGATTAACTTCGCTTACTACCTGGCGAAAAATGGCGTTCGTTACTCCGATGGCAGTGCAAACAACCTGACACACAGAACCTTCGAAGCCATTCAGTATTACCTGCTGAAAGCGTCGAACGAGCTGGCGATAGAGCAAGGTCCTTGCCTGTGGTTCAATGAAACCACTTACGCAAAAGGTATTCTGCCTATCGACACCTACAAGAAAGACCTGGATGTCGTCAGCAACGAACCACTCCATCTGGATTGGGAAACCCTGCGTGAGTCGATTAAAACTCACGGCCTCCGTAACTCCACACTTTCTGCATTGATGCCGTCTGAGACTTCGTCGCAAATATCCAACGCGACCAATGGTATCGAGCCACCACGCGGCCATATCAGTATTAAAGCGTCGAAAGACGGTATCCTGCGCCAGGTTGTGCCGGATTATGAAATACTGAAGGACAAGTATGAGCTGCTGTGGGAATTGCCAAACAACGACGGTTACCTGCAATTAGTGGGTGTGATGCAGAAATTTATCGACCAGTCGATTTCAGCAAACACCAACTACGACCCATCGCGCTTCCCGTCAGGCAAAGTGCCGATGCAGCAGTTGCTCAAAGATTTGCTTACCGCCTATAAATTCGGTGTCAAAACACTTTATTATCAAAACACCCGTGATGGCGCGGAAGATGCACAAGACGACCTGGCACCTTCAATCCAGGACGATGGCTGCGAAAGCGGCGCATGTAAAATCTAACTTAAAATCCCCTCACCTTGTTGAGGGGATTTTTTCAACGCATGACAGGATTTGATTTCATGGCTTACACCACTTTTTCACAGACGAAAAACGATCAGCTTGCGGAACCCATGTTCTTTGGCCAGTCGGTTAACGTTGCCCGCTACGATCAGCAAAAATATGACATCTTCGAAAAGCTGATTGAAAAGCAACTTTCCTTCTTCTGGCGCCCGGAAGAAGTGGACGTCTCCCGCGACCGCATCGACTATCAAGCTTTGCCTGATCACGAAAAACACATCTTCATCAGCAACCTGAAATACCAGACACTGCTGGATTCCATTCAGGGTCGTAGCCCGAACGTCGCCTTGCTACCGCTGATTTCCATCCCTGAGCTGGAAACCTGGGTTGAAACGTGGGCGTTTTCCGAAACTATCCACTCACGCTCTTACACCCACATCATCCGTAACATCGTTAACGATCCGGCGATTGTGTTTGACGATATCGTGACCAACCAGGAAATCCTGAAGCGCGCGAAAGATATCTCAGGTTACTACGACAGACTGATTGAGATGACCAGCTACTGGCATTTGCTGGGTGAAGGTACGCACAACGTGAACGGTAAAACCGTGACCGTGAATCTGCGTGCGCTGAAGCGTCAACTCTATTTATGCCTGATGAGCGTAAACGCACTGGAAGCGATTCGCTTCTACGTCAGCTTCGCCTGTTCTTTCGCTTTCGCCGAGCGCGAACTGATGGAAGGCAACGCGAAAATCATCAAACTAATTGCCCGCGACGAAGCCCTGCACCTGACCGGGACTCAGCACATGCTGAACCTGATGCGTTCCGGTGAAGACGATCCTGAAATGGCAGAAATTGCGCAGGAATGCCGCCAGGAATGTTATGACCTGTTTGTGTTGGCTGCTGAACAAGAAAAAGAGTGGGCCAGCTATCTGTTCCGCGACGGTTCGATGATTGGCCTGAACAAAGACATTCTCTGCCAATATGTTGATTATATTACCAATATCCGCATGCAGGGTGTTGGTCTGGATCTGCCATTCAAAACGCGTTCAAACCCAATTCCATGGATCAACGCCTGGCTTGTGTCTGACAACGTGCAGGTTGCGCCGCAAGAAGTGGAAGTGAGTTCTTATCTGGTGGGTCAGATTGACTCTGAAGTGAACACCGACGGTTTCAGCGATTTCCAACTGTAAACGATGAGCCGCATTACGCTACGAATCACCGGGACACAAGTCTTGTGTGAAGAAGAACACCCTTCTCTGCTGGCAACGCTTGAGTCGCACCAGGTTGCCGTGGAATATCAGTGCCGGGAAGGGTATTGCGGCTCCTGCCGTACGCGTTTAATTGCCGGCCAGGTTAAGTGGCTCACCGAGCCACTGGCGTTTATCCAACCGGGTGAAATACTGCCCTGTTGCTGCCAGGCGCAGGGCGATATCGAAATCGAGATGTAAAAAAGGGCCATTTAACGGCCCTTTTGTTTACTGCTTACGCTACTGCAAGAATTTCACGCCCTTGTCCGGGAAATCGGTAAACACCCCGTCCACACCCGCCTTGTTATACAGCACGTCAAACAGCTGATCGACGTTACTGACATAGTCAGGCAAAGCATCCGCTCGTACCGTATAAGGATGCACTGTCAGATGATTGGCATGCGCCTGGGTGACCATATCGGTTAGCTTAACATTACCTTTGCTGGAGCCTTCCGCCACCAGCATGTGATAGTCAGGCCCGATACCGTCCGCATACTCGGCTATCTGCTTCATAGACCCTGGTTTGAACATCCAGTCATAGCTATAGTTGACCCACTTGCCATCAGCCTGCTTCTCCTGAGTTTCATTCCAGTCCGTGTAAGCAATCAACTGAACCAGCTTGAGATCCATGTCGAGCTTCGGCTCAAGCGAGTTTTTAATACGCTTGAGTTCGGCGGCATCAAAGCATTGCAGGTAGACCTTATCCTGCTTGCTGGTGTAGCCATAACGCTTCAACACCTCAAGCGTTTTCGCCGCGATATCCTTTCCTTCCTGATGATGGAACCAGGGCGCTTTTATCTCCGGATAAATACCAATATTTTGCCCCGTGGAGTGATTCAATCCCTGAATAAACTCGATCTCCTCTTCAAAGGTATGCACGCTGAAATCCGATTTCCCCATAGGGAAACGAGCAGGGAATGTCTGCACCTGCTTGCCGTCCACCACATCAAAACCTTCGGTAAATTTCAGAGACTTAATTTCGTCGAGGGTGAAATCGATAGCGTAGTAGCGACCGTCTTTACGCGCCCGGTCCGGGAAGCGCTGCGCAACGTCGGTGACCCGGTCAAGATAGTGATCGTGCAACACCACTAATCTGTCGTCTTTGGTCATCACCAAATCCTGTTCAAGGTAATCAGCGCCTTGCGCATAAGCCATTGCTTTAGATGGTAATGTGTGTTCAGGAAGATAGCCGCTCGCACCACGATGCGCGATCACTATTTTTTCCGCCGACTGGGCAATACAACTGGCTGAAGCAATCATTACCGCCCCGGCCAGGATAGATTTAGTCAGGATTTTCATTATGCTATCCCTGTCAATTTTTTATGATGTTGTTTGTTTTCACCCACCATCACCACCAGCAGCAGAATCACGGCCATAATACTGCCGCCGATCATCACCATAAAGCCGCCGTCCCAGCCGAAGAAATCAACGGTATAGCCGACAATGGCGCTCGCTGCGACCGAACCACCGAGATAACCAAACAGACCGGTAAAGCCTGCCGCCGTTCCCGCTGCTTTTTTCGGTGCCAGTTCAAGTGCATGCAGGCCAATTAACATCACAGGGCCATAAATCAGGAAGCCGATGATAATCATGCACGCCATATCCACGCCTGGATTGCCTGGAGGGTTGAGCCAGTAAACCACTGTCGCAATCGTCACCAGAATCATAAAGAACACGCCGGTTGCGCCACGGTTGCCGCGGAACACTTTGTCCGACATCCAGCCGCACAGCAGCGTGCCGGGAATCCCGGCATATTCATACAGGAAATAAGCCCAGGAAGATTTATCCAGCGTGAAATGCTTCACCTCTTTTAAATACGTTGGCGACCAGTCGAGAATGCCGTAACGCAGCAAATACACGAAAACGTTAGCAATGGCGATATACCACAGCAGGCGGTTCGGGAACACGTACTGCATGAAGATCTGTTTGGCTGTCAGTTCTTCTTCCGCGCTTTCACTGTAGTCTTCTGGATAATCGTTTTTGTAGTCTTCGATTGATGGCAATCCGCAAGACTGTGGGGTATCTCGCATCAAACCAAATGCAATCAATGCCACCAGGATAGCCCCGAAAGCAGGCATGTACAGCGCGGCATGCCAGTCGTTGAACCACGCCATTCCTAACAGGAACAGTAATGGTGGAAGGCCACCGCCGACGTTATGGGCGCAGTTCCAGATGGAAACAATTCCCCCACGTTCTTTCTTCGACCACCAGTGAACCATCGTACGTCCACACGGTGGCCAGCCCATTCCCTGGAACCAACCACATAAGAACAGCAGTACAAACATCACCGCAATGCTGGATGTTGCCCACGGTACAAAGCCCATAAACAGCATAACGGCAGCCGCCAGAATCAAACCGGCAGGTAAGAAAACGCGTGGGTTCGAGCGGTCAGAAACCGACCCCATAATGAATTTCGAGAAACCATAAGCAATGGATATCCCAGAAAGCGCAAAGCCCAGGTCACCACGCGAGAAACCCTGCTCCACCAGATACGGCATCGCCAGAGTAAAGTTTTTACGCACCAGATAGTAAGCCGCGTAACCGAAGAAAATCCCCATAAAAATCTGCCAGCGCAGACGTCGATAAGTCGGATCAATATGTTCTGTCTTTAGTTTTGATTGATGCGCCGCAGGTTTGAATATACTCAGCATAAATGCCTCCATGGCAATTTATTAGTGAAGCAATGTTCTTTTTCGAGCGTATGTTAAGGATTTTCCCGCCAGGTTAGTGTGAAACACCCCACAATATATTACATTTTTATTACAAACTCTCGAAAAGGTGCATCGAATCACACTTTGTTTTCGTTTTGTTTTCGAATTTGCTCGATATCAAACATTCATTTCTTTTTCTGTGGCTGAATAGTCCCAAGGCAATTTTTTAGGAACAGAACATGGCGACGGGATGCAAAGAGCGGGATGTCATTATTATTGGTGGAGGCGCAACGGGGGCGGGAATCGCTCGCGACTGCGCCCGCCGTGGGTTGCAGACATTGCTGCTGGAAAGGCACGATATCGCAACCGGTGCGACAGGCCGTAATCATGGCCTACTTCACAGCGGTGCACGCTACGCCATGACTGATAGTGAATCAGCCCGAGAGTGTATTGAAGAAAACCGTATCCTCAAGCACATTGCCCGCCACTGCATCGAACGCACCGACGGCCTTTTCATCACCCTTCCTGAAGATGATTTATCCCTACAGAATGTCTTTATCAGCTCTTGCCAGGACGCGGGAATAGACGCTCAGCGAATCGACCCCAAAGAAGCCCTGCGCCTCGAACCCGCCGCAAACCCCGAACTTATCGGTGCGGTGCGCGTACCCGATGGCACCGTTGACCCTTTCCGCCTGACCGCCGCCAACATGCTCGATGCCCGCGAACACGGCGCAGAAATTCTTACCGGCCAGGAAGTCACCGGCCTGATTCGCAATGGCTACCGCGTGTGCGGGGTGCGGGTTTACAACCACCAGACCCGACAACATCAGGATCTATACGCAAGTGTCGTCGTGAATGCCGCCGGGATCTGGGGCCAGCACATCGCGGAATATGCCGATTTGCGCGTGCGAATGCTGCCCGCCAAAGGATCGCTACTGATCCTCGGCCATCGCATCAATAACATGGTGATCAACCGCTGCCGCAAACCCGCTGACGCCGATATTCTGGTGCCCGGAGATACTATTTCGCTGATTGGTACCACCTCAACACCTATCGAATATGACCAAATCGACAATATGCACGTTACGCCGCAAGAGGTCGATATCCTGATTCGCGAAGGCGCGAAGCTCGCCCCAAAACTGGCTCAAACCCGCATTCTGCGCGCTTACGCAGGCGTGCGCCCGCTGGTTGCCAGCGACAACGACCCCACCGGACGCAATGCCAGCCGTGGAATTGTGCTGCTCGACCACGCGAAGCGCGACGGCATGGAAGGCTTTATCACCATCACCGGCGGCAAGCTGATGACCTATCGCCTGATGGCGGAATGGGCGACCAACGCGGTATGCGAAAAACTCGGTAATACCCAGCCTTGCACCACCGCGACCGCACCGCTTCCAGGTTCAGAAAGTTCGGCAGAAGAAACGCTGAGCAAAGTCATTTCTCTGCCGCTCACCATTCGGCGCTCGGCGGTCTGGCGTCATGGCGATCGCGCCGGTCAGCTATTAGCAGGCGATCGTCTGAGCAACAGCCTTGTTTGCGAATGCGAAGCCGTCACCGCAGGCGAAGTGCGCTATGCGGTTAATAACCTCGCGGTCAACAATCTTGGCGATTTGCGTCGGCGCACCCGCGTCGGAATGGGCACTTGCCAGGGCGAACTATGCGCCTGTCGTGCTGCCGGGTTATTACAGCGCTTTGGCACCTCGACGCCCGCGCAATCCCTCGAGCAGCTTTCCACTTTTCTCAATGAACGCTGGAAAGGCATTCGTCCAATCGCCTGGGACGATGCACTGCGGGAAAGCGAATTCACCGCCTGGGTTTACCAGGGTTTATGCGGCTTGAAAAATGGATCGAAAAAGGGAACATCACAATGAGATTCGATAGTCTGATTATTGGCGGTGGCTTAGCCGGGTTGGTATGCGGAATTCGCCTCGCAGAAGCAGGTTTGCGTTGTGCCATTATCAGCCGTGGGCAAAGTGCATTGCATTTTTCATCCGGTTCGTTGGATTTGCTGGCAGAACTCCCGGACGGCAGTCCGGTTATCTCCCCTTTAAACGCACTGGAAGCCTTGAAACAACAGGCGCCAGAACACCCATATAGTTTGATGGGTGCGGAAAATGTCGCCCGTTACGCGGCGGAAAGCGAGGCGCTGCTTGCCCGTTGTGAAATCACGCTCAAAGGAACTCATCAGCAAAATCATCAGAGAATTACCCCGCTGGGAACCCAACGCGCCACCTGGCTTAGCCCCGAAGAAATTCCTACCGCACCTTTGGCGTGGAAGCGAATAACTGTCGTTGGCATTGCTGGGTTTCTGGATTTCCAGCCGGAACTGGTCGCCGGTTCGCTGGTGGCAGACAACATCGAAGTGAAAACGGCCGAGCTGACGCTGCCTGCATTAGACACTTTGCGAAATAACCCCAGCGAATTCCGCGCCACCAACATTGCCCGTCTTCTGGATATGCCAGAGCAACAACGTTTGCTGATTGACGAGCTTAAAACCCTGGCAATGAACACTGACGCCCTGTTTTTACCCGCATGCCTTGGAAGCGAAGACACCCGGGCATGGCAGACTATCAGCCGCCAGTTATCCTGCCCGCTGCGTTTATTACCCACTCTGCCGCCTTCGGTCCTCGGTATTAGAATGTCTCAACAATTACGCCGCCGTTTTCAGCAACTTGGCGGGTTACTGATGCCGGGTGATGCGGTGCTAAGAACGCAAATAGACCAGCAGAAGGTCAGCGCGATTTTCACGCGTAATCATGCTGAAGTCCCGCTGCGGGCAAACAATGTGATTCTTGCCAGTGGCAGTTTTTTCAGCAACGGTCTGGAAGCAAAATTTAGCGAGATACGGGAGCCAATTTTCGGTCTGGATATTCGCGCCCCCGAGCGGCGAGAAGCGTGGTGCAAAGAGGACTTTTTCAGCCCTCAACCCTATTTACAGGCAGGCGTAGTCATTGATGACCATTTTCAGCCACGACTTAATGGGCAGCGCATCGCAAACCTTTACGCCATTGGTGCAATACTCGCCGGATACGACCCTATTCAACAAGGTTGCGGCGCTGGCGTTTCAATGACTGGCGCGTTACATGTCGCCCAGCAAATCCTTGATGACCAGAGGGGCAACGCATGAGCCTGCTCGATGAAACCCGTTTCGAAAATTGCATTAAATGCACCGTTTGCACCACCGTTTGCCCGGTAAGCCGAGTGAATCCTGATTATCCCGGCCCTAAGCAATCAGGCCCTGATGGTGAACGCTTGCGCCTGAAAGATGCGGCACTTTACGACGACGCGCTTAAATACTGCACCAACTGCAAACGCTGCGAAGTGGCCTGCCCGTCTGATGTAAAAATTGGCGATATCATCCAGCGGGCGAAAGCTCGCTACGGCAAATCACCGTTCAATTTACGGGATGCCATTCTCAGCCATACCGACCTGATGGGCTCGCTCTCCACGCCGTTTGCACCGCTGGTCAACGCTGCAACGTCGCTCAAACCGGTGCGCGGTTTGCTCGATAAAACCCTCGGTATCGACGGCCATCGCGCATTACCCAAATATTCTTCCGGCACGTTTCGCGGCTGGTATCGCAAACAGGCGGCCGCGCAAAAGGCTTTTGCGGAACAGGTGGCGTTTTTCCACGGCTGTTATGTCAACTACAACCACTCCCAGCTCGGCAAGGATTTAGTGCGCGTGATGAACGCGATGGGATTTGGCGTGCAATTACTGGAGCGGGAAAAGTGCTGTGGCGTGCCGTTAATTGCCAACGGCTTTATCGACAAAGCCAAAAGGCAGGCGGCAATTAACGCCGCATCGTTAGAAAAAGCGGTGCTCGAAAAAGGGCTTCCGGTGATTGCGACCTCCTCCACCTGCACCTTTACCCTGCGCGACGAATACCCGCAGGTGCTGGATATCGATACGCGTCCGATGCGTGACCATATCGAGTTGGCAACGCGGTTTATCTGGAAGCAACTGGAAGAAGGTCGCGAACTAAAACTTAACGCCCTGCCGCTGCGGATTGCCTACCACACGCCGTGCCATATGGAAAAAATGGGCTGGTCGTTATATACGCTCGATTTACTGCGCCGCATACCTGGCGTCGAACTTATCATGCTCGAGTCCCAGTGCTGCGGAATTGCCGGAACCTATGGATTTAAAAAAGAAAATTACCAGACGTCGCAAAGCATTGGTGCGCCGTTATTTCAGCAAATAGAAGAAAGCGGGGTCGATTTGGTGGTGACCGATTGCGAAACTTGCAAGTGGCAGATTGAGATGTCCACCAGTAAAAAATGCGAGCACCCGATTACGCTGTTAGCCCAGGCGCTCACTTAAAACAGCCTTAATACCTTAAATAATTCGAGTTAAATCGCGGCGGCAAGAGAACGTGTCCCGATGAGCTTACATAAGTAAGTGATTCGGGCGCGTGAACGCAGCCAACAAAGAGTTAATTTGAAGTGTGAAGAGTAATGGAATCAACCACATTCACCCAGCCATGCTCAGCGGCGACATCCCAACCATTGAGCCAGCGACGCAGCATGTTTAATGCCATCATCGCACAGACTTCCTGACGGGTGCGCAGGACGTGGCGAGTGACGCTGAATTTCACCTGCAAGCCGTAGGTGCCGTTTGGTGTGTGGAGCGCGAAGTGTAGACTTTCGTCTTCCAGGCTTCCCACCACCAGCGCTAATGCACTTCCCGCTTGCAGTGCGAAGGTTTTAGCTCGCTCGGCCACTTGTACCAGCGTTTCAGGGCGCGATGAAAGAACTTCGCTGTTGCCAAGCGGGGCTTGGGCACTCGAAAGCTGCAAACACAATAACCCAGCGGTAAATTGCTCGCTCACCGCAATATTAAGCGACTGTGCTCGGAGGCGTTCCGCGAGTTGTGCCGGTAGCCCTGCCGTCCCTTCAAAAATAGCGCTTTCACCTGCCACACGCTGCACTTGCGGCCAGACAGCTTCCATCGCCTGGCGCAGGCTTGCAGGCCCGGTCAGTTTCAGCTCAATGATCGGCATTGATGAACGATAGCCCATGACGGCACCTTCCGGTAACGACAGGGGTTCGAGACTCTGGGCGAGTTCGCTTTCAGAACGCCCGAACGTGGTCAATCGCAGGCACACTGGCGGTTCTGGCAACACAAAACGTTCGCGCACACGCGGCATGATTTGCTGGTCGATCATCACTTTAAATTCGGAAGGCACGCCGGGGGTGAAGAACATCAGGCAGCGATTAAGTTGCAGAGCAAACCCGCAGGCGGTACCCACTGGGTTATCGACCATTTCACTGGTCGCGGGAATCAGGGCTTGCTTACGGTTGCTTGGCGCCATTTCACGCCCACGTTCGGCAAAGAATCGCTCCATATGCTCAAGCCATTCTTGATGCAGGACCAATTCCACACCTGCGGCGGTGGCGGCGGCAAGGGCACTAAGATCATCGCTGGTTGGCCCCAGACCACCATTCACAATCAGAACATCGGCCTGCTCGCTGCGCTCTTTGAGCACCGCAATTAAATCGTCAAGACTGTCGCCCACCGTATTACGGCGCGACATCGGTAAACCCTGGTTAAAAAAGTAATCAGCAAGCCAGGCTGCATTGGTATCAATAATTTGACCATGTAGCACTTCGTCACCGGTAGACAGCATTTCCACTTTTATCATCGTTTTACTCCGCGGGAAGATAACGATTCACTATAACTCAAGCGCGATGGAAATGGGTTGCTGGGTATATATTGGAAGAAATGAATAGGCCGCATTTGCTGCGACCTAAGAGCCTATCCAAAATAATAATCCTCACAGGATTTCATGCTGCAGGCGTTGGCTGCAGCATGAAAGACGCAGAGGATTTAGAAGGCAGCACTCACGCCAACATATGGCCCATCAGCAATGGTGTTGTCACGATAGCCATCTTTGTTTTCCATACCGATGTAACGGTAGCCCGCTTCAACAGTAATTGGGCGCAAAATCGTCCAACGTGCACCTGCGCTAGCTTCCTGGTAGTTCTCTACACCACTTGAAAGAGAGTCTGGAGAGTAATAGTAATCACCGAACACCGCGAAGCTATCAAAGATTTTCCAGCTCAAACCACCGCCGACGGCAAGCGCGTAACCTTCGTCGCCATCATTAGGATTTAGGTAAACTGCACGCCCACCCACTGTCCCCATCAACGGGCCTAATGGCACATTAAGACCTAAGCCCAGACCAGCAACATCGCCATCGTCATCGTTATGTGCATAGTTACCGGTCATCGCCAGACCGGAGGTCTCGGTGCCAAAACCGACTGCAATATTGGTGTATTCTTCACCCGCCTCACCACTGATACTAATTGCACTTGCAGATGCAGAAATCAGTGCCAAACCGGCAACGCCAACTTTTAATAATTTGTTCATGCTTCAATCCTAAGCAAAAAAAGGGAAATCCCTGAAAAGAGGCTGATTCTACAGCCACGCGATAGGTAATCAATGTGTTAGAATTACTTTTTGTTATTCGTTTGTAAGAAAATGAAAAAATCAGACCGTGCTGGGACTTTGTCAGACAGAGTGGCGAATATTTTGTTAATTAAGGCGGATAATGCTCACGCTTAGCCACCCTACGAATTCCTTTTTACCCACTGTTTTAACGTCAATCGCGAAATCTTAATCCCTCCTTGTTTCATTTCGTCTGGTAACCGCAGCCAGCGCACTGGCTGCTGAAACCGAACCACTTTATCCTGTAGCCATTCTGTCAGCCGCGACAAATCAAAATCGTCTTCGGCTTCCACCACGGCAACCGGACGCTGGCCAAATTCCGCGTCATCAATCGGCACCACAAATACCTGCTTCACTGCCGGATGCTTCACAATAATGTTTTCAACTTCTTCGGGCTGTATCCCTTCCCCACCGCTGAAAAACAGATTGTCGAGGCGGCCAATAATCATCAGGCGACTTTCGTTCAACATGCCGCGATCGCGAGTGGCGAACCAGCCTTCAGTATTCACCAATGGCAGCACTGTACCCGCTTTCCAGTAACCAGAGGCCAGGCTGCTTGCGCGGATCCAGACCTCCTCATTGACGATTTTTATCTCACGCCCTGGCAGTGCTTCACCCACATCGGGAAGCCCATCAGCGCGTTTAGCGCATACCGTTGAGGCAAGCTCCGTCAGGCCATAACCACACCAGCAGTTGATACCCTTGGCGTGAGCGGTTTGCGTCAGTTCAACGGGAATAGCAGCACCGCCCAACAACACTTCGCGCAGCGTGAGCGGCGGCGATTGTTCCAGCAAACGCCAGAGTTGTGTCGGTACTAGCGAGGCGTGAGAGCAACCTTGCAGCGCCTCACTTAGAGGATGTAAATCACGTACTACCATGCAACCACCGGCCAATAACCAGCGCCACAAAATACCCTGGCCTGAAACGTGGTACAGCGGTAGTGACAGCAACCAACTATCGTGCACACCATAGTCCATTACCGCCAACACACCGGCAGCACTGGCAAGATGGGCATCAGCAGTATGTACAGCCGCTTTCGGTAACCCCGTAGAACCGGAGGTCAAGGTCATCGATGCATAGCGCGACGGCTGCCATTCCACCTGGAAGCGTTCGCCTTCATTCATCGTTAACGGGTGAATGTTGGGAATGACAAGCGAAGAGCCAAAAGCCAGCGCATGGTTGATGGTCAAATCGGGAAGCAATTGTGCCAGCAGAGACTCCGGTAATTGCGGATTGAGCGGCAAAACACGCGCACCACATTGCAGCAGTGCAAGGAACGATAAAACCATGTCCGGGCAATTTTTCCCACTCAGTGCGACACCTTGCCCAACTCGCACACCTTGCTGCTGGAAACCGTCAGCCAGCGCATCAACGCGCTGGCATAACTCACGCCAGTTCAGGGTTTCATTGCCTAAAGTTAATGCGGTTTCACTGCCGCGATGTTGCGCCCAATGTCGCCAGGGAAAATCCAGGAAAATCATTCTTTAAAACTCATAACACTCGCTCAAGGGAATCCAGCGACCAGCAAGGTAACGGGCTGTTTGGCCACTCACGCACCAATTGTGCCTGCATCAATGACAAGGTATCTAAACCCGGTAGCGTTTGTGGTGTTAACCAAGCGGCAATCCTCGCCAGTTGCGTCAAACCGAGGCTTGATTCAATGGAGGAGCTGATGACCGCGGTCATTCCCAACGCATGAGCCTGTTCAACTTGCTGGCGCACTTTTGCCAGGCTACCCGTGAGCGTAGGCTTGATAACCAGTGCCGTTAATCCAGGTTCAGCCACAAACTCGAAGTCAGGCTCGCGCAGACTTTCATCCCACGCAATGGCAATCCCCGTTTCACGAGCAAACTCGCGAGACTGCTCGCGAGTTTTGCACGGCTCTTCGATAAACGTGATTCGCGGGCGGTTCTCTGGATTGACGTATTTGGCGAACTGCTGAGCTTTGACTGGCGTCCATCCACGGTTTGCATCAAGACGTAAACGTAAATCAGGGATGGCCTCCAGCAACAAATTGACCACCATTCCATCGCGTACGGCTTCATACAACCCCACTTTCACCTTGGCGACTTTCTCGCCAGGGATAGCCTCAAGCATGGCAAACAGCTCGTCCGGGTCCCCGGTACATAACGGTGCGGCACGGTAATCCGCAGCAGAGGGTAATTCACCGCTGATTTCTGCCAGCGCACAACTCAGGCCAAATGCCACAGAAGGCATTTCTGGTAATTCACAATACTCATCCGCTTGCCAGCCTTGCAGCCAGAGTTGCGCCGCAGCCTGGGCATCATCGACCGTTTCAGTGCTAAAACCCGGCAGCGGTGAAATTTCGCCAAAGCCTTGTTTGTCGCCATCCGTCAGGCGCACCAGTAACCCGTCGCGGGTTTTCAGGCGCCTATCGCGCAGCACCACTCCCGCATCCATCGGCACCTGAAAGCGCCAGAGTTCGACGTGTCGCATTACGGATTCCGTTTGAATTTGCTGAAGTCTGGCTGGCGTTTTTGGTTGAACGCATTGCGGCCTTCCTGACCTTCTTCGGTCATGTAGAATAGCATGGTGGCGTTACCTGCCAGTTCTTGCAGACCCGCCTGACCGTCGCAGTCAGCATTCAGTGCGGCTTTCAGGCAACGCAGCGCCATTGGGCTGTTTTGAAGCATTTCGCGACACCAGCGCACCGTCTCTTTTTCCAGGTCGGCATTCGGCACCACGGTGTTTACCAGGCCCATATCCAGCGCTTCTTTCGCATCGTACTGACGGCACAAGAACCAGATTTCACGCGCTTTTTTCTGGCCAACAATACGTGCCATGTAAGATGCCCCCCAACCGCCGTCAAAAGAGCCGACTTTCGGGCCAGTCTGGCCGAATACCGCGTTCTCAGCAGCAATAGTCAGGTCGCACATCATATGTAAAACGTGGCCGCCACCGATGGAATACCCTGCAACCATCGCGACCACAGGTTTTGGACAGGTACGGATCTGGCGCTGGAAATCCAGCACGTTCAGATGATGAGTCCCGCTTGCGTCCTGGTAACCGCCGTAATCGCCACGTACTTTTTGGTCGCCGCCTGCGCAGAAGGCTTTTTCACCTTCACCAGTCAGGATGATGGTACCGATGTTGTCGTCATAACGTGCATCCGCCAGCGCATTGATCATCTCTTTCACCGTCAACGGGCGGAATGCGTTGCGCACTTCAGGACGATTGATAGTGATTTTAGCGATGCCATCGGCAGACTTGTGATACCGAATATCTGTGTAACCTTCCGAGCAATCCTGCCATTCAATCGGGGCATAGAGCATTTGTTCATCTGGGTAAATCATGGTGTATCCTCGATAGGTTTTCGCAATAAATTGAGCAGACAAGCGCTGAAAGCGGTGGGGTTTTCCCGATGCGCATTGTGGCCTGCGGCAGTAATAAGATGCGGTGTTAGGCCTAAGTTGTTTGCCACAGCGCGGAATTTTTCATCCCACTCACCACAAAGATAGTAAAAAGGCTGCGGCAGTTGCTGAAGTGCTGCCCGTAAATCGGGTTGGTTGCCAAGCGATGTCGCTTCAAGCATTGCCGCAAGACTTGCGGCGTTATTCTCGCCACGCATGGTGATAAGTGTCGCGCGTTGCTGGTCGTTAAGCGACTGAAAAACCGGTTGTTGATACCAATCGTTGAGCACATCTTTTAGTGCCTCGTTACGTAAACGCAGCCCCCAAAGATGGTCGCTGTTCTGTCTTTCACGACGGGCATTTTCATCTTCAATACCGGGATGGCTCCCTTCAACAACCAAGCCGCACAAACCGGGATTCTCCCCCTGACTAGCATGGACCATCGCCACACGACCGCCAAGGGAATAACCGATTAACCAGTATTTTAGGATGTTGTAACTAAGTAGCGTTTTTCGCAGTAATTGGTCGACCTGTTGAAAGCCGCTTGCTGGAATGTCGGCTGATTTCCCGTGACCGGGCAAATCGATACGCAGTTGCGGCCAGTCACTAAAGTTCTCGCTCACCCCTTCCCATTCGCGCTGGCAACCTAAGAAACCATGCAGCCAGACAAGGCACGGTAAACTGGCATCGCGCCCTTCGCGATAAACCGCATGCAGGATCATGCCTGGCTGACCTGCGCCAACAAATTCTGCAAGGTTTGCGCACCGTCAGTCTCAGCTACGGTCGCCTCAATGATAGTGGTTTGCGGGCGAAGCCAGGCCTTGTTTATCGCGTCCAGCATGTTGTCCCAACTGGTCGGGTTTTGATAGTTAAGGTTAAACATCGCCGCCGCGTGGGCAAAATTGACGTTTTGCGGCATGCAATAAAAGCGTTCGCGTTCTGCGGCCGGTGTCGGTAATAACGAGAAAATTTGCCCACCATTATTATTCACGATCAGCAAAACAAATGGCGCGGAAACCTGGCGCAATAATGCCAGCGAATTGAGATCGTACAATGCAGAGAGATCGCCCACGATCGCCAGTGTAGAGCGCGCAGTCGCACGTTGCACACCCGCAGCGGTCGAAAGTAAACCGTCAATCCCGCTTGCGCCACGGTTGCTGTAGACCGGATAACCCGCGGGAAGTTGGGCAAAGGAATCCACGAGCCGAACAATCAGGCTGTTGCCAACAAACAACTGCCCGCCTTCCGGCAACAATTCAGGTATCCGAGCGGCTATTTGCGCCTCGCCAAATTCAACCGTGCCCTTCTTCACTGCCTGCTGCGCGATTTTAGCCAGGGTGGTTAATTTCTCATCCCACGCGACACGGCTTTCTGCCGGATGCAGTTCCAGCCATTGAGTCACGCCGCAGGATAAACGGCGACCACGATGATTCGCCGGGTCAAGCCGGTTTGGCAGGTTATCCACCAGCCAATACTCTTCTGGCTCGCACGTAGCCTGCCATTGAAGGACGCGTTTTCCAGTTAGGCTGCTGCCAAACTGGATGATAATTTGTGCCTCGGCAAGTTCAGTGATGGCCAGGCTGTTGCTCAACCACAAATCCGCACAAGGCAGCGGCTGCCCGGTTTGCGAGAGAACATCACTGATAAGCGGCCAACCCAATGTTTTCGCCCATAAGGCAACCTGTTTGCCCTCGTCAGCATTCAAACGCCCAGCGACAACCACGCCACGTTTTTGCCGCCAGAAAAACCAGTCGCGCTGTTTTATCACTTCTTGAGTACAACCTATGCGCAACCAGGGTTTATCACTTTGCCACCAGTCGCCAAGCGCTTGTTGCCAGCTCATACCAGTTTCATCTGGCTCACCATAAAGCGGTTCGGCAAAGGGGCAATTGATGTGAACAGCTCCCCCCATGAGTTGCCCCAGCGCGTTATCAATAGTCGAAACCAGCCAGCGTGCAGGAATGTCCTGGGTTGGGCGCGGCAAATTAATCGATTGAGTTGGATGGGAGCTGAAAATTCCAGGTTGGCGAATCGCCTGATTGGCACCGCAATCAATAAGTTCTGGTGGACGATCGGCGGTCAGCACCACCAGTTTTTCGCCGGTTAAACCCGCTTCAATAATAGCCGGATAGAGATTAGCGACGGCTGTTCCAGATGTCACGATGATGGCAACCGGGGTCTGGCTTGCTTTTGCCAGGCCAAGTGCCAGATGACCTAAACCACGTTCGTCAAAGTGTGTATGACAAATGAAAGCCCGATTTTCGGCCGCACCAAGGGTAAGCGGCGTAGAACGTGAACCCGGTGCAATGCACACATGGCTGACACCGTGACGGGTTAGCGCTTCAAGAATTACCGTAGCCCAACGGCGGTTAAATGAGCTTATCGACATGATTAAGTCCTGAGTCAATTTTGCTGACTCATTATAATTATTGATGGAACGATTATTTTGATATGGGTCGTATACCTCTCAAACTGCATCTTTGTTGGCGACGCTCTGTTACCGCCGCGATGTAGTTCGAATTATTTCGGGTATACCTCTAATTTAGAACGTTGTATTCGTCAGCAACGTTCTCAACCCGGCGGCTTTATTTTCTATTTCTTGCCATTCTTCTGCCGCGTCAGAACCCGCAACAATGCCTGCTCCGGCATACAAACGGACAATATTATTGGTCACTTTTGCCGAGCGTAACGCGACGCAGAACTCAGACTGACGTGGTGACAAATATCCCGCAGACCCTGCATACCATTCGCGCTCGAACGGTTCATTTTCGGCGATGAAGTCCCGCGCCACCTCTCTTGGCAAGCCTGCCACTGCGGCGGTAGGTTGCAGCATCGCAAGGCATTCAGCGTCGTCAGGTTGAGCGAGTTCGGTCCAAATGCAGCGCCGTAAATGCTGTACTTTTCGCAGCCGCACAATTTGCGGAGGCAGCACATCTATCCCACCCACAGTTTTACGCAAACGCTGGCAGATGTCTTCAACGACCAACATGTTTTCACGTTGGTTTTTATCATCTTTTAGCAACCATTGCCCTAACGTCCAGGCGTGATGATCGTCAGGGTGATTGGCGACCGTTCCGGCTAAGGCCTCAGTGCGCAATGCAGTATTAATGCGCCGCCACAAGCGCTCCGGGCTTGAACCGAGGAACGCATGACTGGCATCAAACACAATCAGAAAATGATAGCAATTCAGATTCACCCGACGGCTGGCAGCCATAACACTGGCCGCGCAAACCGCGGCTGTAAATTGTAGATCGGTGGCTCTCGCCAGGACCACTTTGTCGAGGGCGTGTTGCTCAATCGCTGTTACAGCGCGGTCAATCAGCTTCAGCCATTCAGCCTGCGTTGGGATATGTTGTTCCCCCACGCAGTTCAGGTGCTGTAACGGTAATTGTTTTGCAGGATGCAGCTGTTCAAGAAATGCCAGTGCTGCACGCGCGTCAGCCTTTAAGGATGTTTCGCTGTACAGATTAAGGTGGAGTTGCGCATCTCCCCCTGTACGCCGCCATTCAAGCCTTGGGAGAAACAAAAAACTGCAGGAGGGGTCGAATGCATTGACGCCAGTGATACGTACCGCTGGCTGGTCGGCGTAATCATCAAGAAATGAACTCGCTGCGTTTAACGTATTGAACTGGCGCACCAGGCCAAGTGCGGCGATTTCGTCATCACCATTGCGCTGCTGCCAGTAGAATTGAGGATAAACACGCTGGGTGGTCAACCATGCGAGAGCATCTGAGTCATCACTTAGGGTTACGGCAAACGATATTTGCTGAAACCCGGGTGCGTCCGCAAATTCTGCGTTCAATGCAAGCTGTAAATGTTGCAGCGCGATGGCGACTGAATTCACGATTACCTCACCTTCCCTGAAAACCCCTGATTATACGTGGTCATGGCGACAAAAAAAAATCCCACCCAATGGGTAAGATTTTTTGCCGGCACACGACACATCTATCATACCCAAGTTACTTCGAGATGCAGATAGGCGGCAATCGAGTCAATCCCGATGAGCTTACTTAGTTAAGTGATTATTCGGCCCATCCATGGGCTTCCCCCCTCCGGGGTGCTGGTAACAGCGTTCAAATCTGCTCCCGGCAGATTTGTCAGGGTGCACGAAAGCTGCCCCCTGCAACTTGAAGGGCGAGGGTATCTAACGTCTGGCTAATAAAAGCCCTAACACTAAGCCTGCAGCCGCGCCAACACCAATGCCTTGCCATGGTTTGTCATGGACATAATCATCGGCACGATAAACCGCATTTTTGGCCCGATAATAATATTTATCAGACGCGTTACTGACCCGGGATTTGACATCACTCAGTGCCTGTTCGGCACGTTCTTTAAGCTCAATATATTTCTGGTCAGTTGGATCACCTGAAGAACGCAGCACTTCTTCCAGCGTTTCACTCAGTAGAGATAAGTCATCATCAAGACGAGATTCATACGGTTGCATTACTGTTCTCCGTGTTTAAAAAATACTCGTCCGCTAACTATAGACAATACTCATCCCTTTCGCCCAGCGATTAGGTATTCGCCATACCAATATGTGGAATACCATCTTCGTCGTAAACGTTAGTGACAGGTTTAAAACCAAAGTGTGCATAAAACGACTGTAAATGCGCCTGCGCACCTAAATACACCGTTTTTTCCGGCCAGTATTTCTGGCAGCAGGCCATCGCCTGTTCCATCAACTTATAGCCCAGTTTTTCTCCACGCACACTGGGGTCGATAATCACGCGGCCAATCACGACGGGTTCAAACTCATTTTCACTTTTCAGGATACGTGCGTAAGCCACCAGCTTGCCGTCCCGCCAGCCGAGAATATGACGGTTTTCTCCAACCAAATCGTCGCCATCAATGTCCTGATATGGGCAGTTTTGTTCAACAACAAATACTGCACAGCGCAACGCCAGAAGCGTATAGAGATCACTCACACTCAGTTCTGAATGGTGTAGGTCTTGCCAAATCAACATGTACTGCCCCTTAACATTGCTTGAGCAGTTATCTTCACGCATAAAAAAACCGCCAGCAAGTGGCGGTTTCTATTTCAATTTCAGCAAACTCAGTAAAA
>DATERH010000296.1:0-3560 GCA_035271785.1 Buttiauxella sp. | reverse complement strand
CGCAGTCATCACCAACTCCTTTTTATCGGGGATTGGTATGCATTCCACGCTCTTCGAAAGAAATATAGTCAGCAGTTTTTCTGCATGCCCTGAGTATTCGTTAGCGAACGTGGAGCACTTACTGGCTCGAAAGCAAAGCGGCAATCATCAAATCACATGATTCTGGCACTATATTCGTAACCAGTAAGCGCATACCCTGAATCACTTAAAAGTGTAATTCTCAGGGTGCGAATGACTATATCTGGCACTAAACAGCCCAAAGGACATCAGGCGACTTTGAGCAAATAACGGAAGTTATCCTCACACGGACATAATCAGTCTGTCGGAAGATCTCTAAAAGTGAATGGTTTGGCGGGATACTTATACTGCGACCGGCCATAAAAAAACGGTAAGTGAACTCTCACCTACCGTTCGATTTACAGTGAAGAAATACAATCAGAGTTTAAAACCAGCTACAACGGTTTCCAGTTGAACCGTCTGATCCTGCATAGCCTGAGCGGCCGTAGATACCTGTTCTACCAGCGCCGCATTCTGCTGAGTGGCGTTATCCAATTGGGTGATCGCGACGTTCACCTGCTCGATACCGAGGCTTTGTTCCTGACTGGAAGACATGATTTCGTTCATCAGCGTCGCCACGTTATTCACGCCGCCCATGACTTCATCCATCGTCGTTCCGGCGATTGCCACCAGCTGGCTGCCCGTGGAGATATCTGCCACGGAATCTTCGATCAGCTTTTTAATTTCGCGGGCGGACGTTGCTGAACGTTGTGCCAGGCTGCGCACTTCAGATGCCACGACAGCAAAACCGCGGCCCTGTTCACCGGCACGCGCCGCTTCGACGGCAGCATTCAGCGCCAGAATGTTGGTCTGGAAGGCGATACCATCGATCACGCTGATGATATCGACAATTTTGTGCGATGAGCGGGTGATAGAGCCCATGGTATCGACCACCTGTTTCACCACTTCCGACCCTTTCTGCGCAACCGCAGACGCATCACGCGCCAGCTGATTAGCACCTTCGGCGTTGGCTGCATTCTGTTTCACCGTGCTGGTCAACTGCTCCATGGAGGCCGCCGTTTCAACAATCGAACTCGCCTGCTCTTCGGTACGCCCGGAGAGATCCATGTTGCCACTGGCGATTTCACGCGATGCCGAGGTGATAGCCAGACTGCTGTCACCGACCTGACGGAGGATCGATTGCAGGAATGACAGGAACTGGTTGAAGCTTTGGTTCACACGGTTGAATTCCGGACTACGGCTATCCGGTAAGCGACGGGTCAGATCCGCGCCACCGGCGGAAAGCTGGCTGATATTTTTATACAAGGCATCCAGCTGACGCATAAAGATTTTGATAGCCAGAATCAGAACCACCAGCAGTAAAATCACCATCGGGATCTGCACCAGCCCAAGACTTTGCAGGATACTGTGCGTACGCGTCAGCAACTGACTGGTTGGCATGTTCGTCGCGATGTACCACGGCCCCTCAATCTTACTCATGAACAGGGTGTGTGAGGTACCGTCGTTATCGTAGTCAGCAACCAGATTCGCCTGCCCGTTAATTTGATCGAGGCTTTTACGGATTTGTATCGCAAGCGGTGAGGTTTCACCCAGAGAGGCCAGCTTCGGCAGTTTTTCATCACCGGAATGACTGGTGCCTACGATAGTGCCGTCTTTCTCAACGATATAAATGGTGCCGTGAACTTTATTCTCCATTTCCGTGACCAACTGGTTAAAGAACCCCAGCGTGACGTCAATAGTCGCCACGCCCCAGAGTTTATCGCCTTTATAAATCGGCATTGCGCAGTTGGTACGCGGCTGGGTACTGGCGTCATCAAAGTAGGCAGGTGCCCAGACACATTGGCCCTTTACACCTTTTGAAGCCGCAACATACCAGGACTGCTCGAAGTAATTCGGCGATTCGGCACTGTTCCAGAAGGTGTTTTCCGACAGTTGATTGTTATTATTACGAGCAAAAAAGGTGCTGAATTTGATTTTTTCCGGGTCACGCTGATTCGGTAAAGGCCAGATCCCGCCTCCAAATACGGCGGAATCACCATATTGATCAACCAGCGCGGGCAGCAATCGGTCAATGCTGTCGCTGTCCATTTGAGCGACGGTTTGAGTGATGGTACGCACCTGAGATTCAACTTTGTTCAGCCGGTCATTGATAACGACGGCGATATCTTCAACCTGATTCGCAACCAGAGTGCTTTCTGTTTGTTTCAGCTGAGGGGCAACAAAGACCTGGATCACTATAAGCGTGACGATGACCAGCACAATAAAAAACAAGCTGATCAATGCGATAAAGCGGGATTGCGTTGTTTTTAACATTTTTAGGGTAACCCACATGCAAAGCAGCGAGATCGCTGTTTAACTAATAACGGCATTTTCTGAGGTTTCTTTATGAGGAAATAGATAGAAATATCTGGTGCTCAGATCATATAGGCGACCGCAGCGATTCCCTGACAAAGACGCAACTACACGAGATAAATCAGCCTTAAAGCAGAAATTGACCTCTTATTTTATTGCTGCCACAGCACAGGTTTCGGGCTTATTAAGCGTTAAATAACCGGTTCAAATATCATGATATTTCCAACGTCACACAGCTCTCTATAACAAACTAAAACAGCACGTGAAATGGCAGTACTAAACAGTACTCCTTCAGAGATAAGCAGTATTTGTGTTCTCAATCTGAATGGATAAATCTTCTCAATTAATACCGATGGGATCCAATGTACGACAACTCTGGAATTGGATAACGGTACCGGTCGAACCGGCAACTGGAATCTGGAATCTGGATGTAAAAAGAAAATTCAAACATGTGGTGCTGAGGGCAAAATGGGTATTCACATTCACTTGATCCCCATTTGCATATCACTTGACTACCAGTTAGCAAAGTACTTGGTCGTTTCCAACAAAAAACCGGGACAGAGCAATCCAAATTCACGGGCGTGAAGCAGACATTATCTGTAACCGCTGCCGTTTACTTGTGCAGACCCCTGAATAGATAAATAATCTGCATCACTTTCAACTTTCTTACCACATTTGACATTTAAGGTTTTGATTTAAAAATTAGTTTTTCATATCGTTAAATCGCTCTAGTCTGAGCATGAGAGATCTTACTTAATAACGAAGGGCGACAAAATGAATCTTGAGGCATTTGCTTTTGGCACGACCAACTGGAGTGAAGTCGAAAGAACAGAGCACCCAGGGGAAACAGGTATGGCTTACTGGCGCACGCAACACTTTGGTCAGAAACCGAATCAAATCCGTGTGCGAATGGTTGAATATACCCCAGGCTATCTTGCAGACCATTGGTGCCAAAAAGGGCATGTTCTTTTCTGCATGGAGGGAGAACTAGAAACAATGCTCGAAGATGGTCGTAAATTCATTTTAACTGCGGGGATGAGTTATCAGGTTGGTGATAACGCGGAGCCACATCAGTCCAGAACTACGACAGGCGCAAAACTCTTTATTGTGGACTGATTCGTATGTTGGAGCCATTGTGTCAGCCCGCTTCACGCAGCAGATTGAAGAGACAACAGGTCTGCACTGAGCGA
>DATERH010000295.1:0-8185 GCA_035271785.1 Buttiauxella sp. | reverse complement strand
GGATACGGCCTTCAGAATCATAAAGATTCAACATGGCGTTGAGCGCGTGATAATCCGCACTTTCCGTCGCCATTACGCTGATAGCTTCTGTCGTTGCCAAAATTCTTTGACTCCCTTACGCACGTTTTCGATGTCCTGCTCGGTACCCAATAGCTCAAAACGATAGAGATAAGGCACCTGACATTTTTGGGCTATCACGTCGCCCGCCCGGCAAAACCCTTCGCCGAAGTTACGATTTCCGCTGGCAATCACACCGCGCAACAACGACCGATTAGTCGGGTTGTTTAAAAATCGAATGACCTGAGGGGGAACGGCACCTGCAATCCCGCCACCACCGTAGCTTGGCACAATTAAAATGAACGGTTCCGTCACTTCAAGCCGCTGTTTTACCTCCAGCGGAATGCGCAAGGCGGGCAATTCCAGACGTTCGACAAAACGTAGGGTATTTTCCGACGAACTCGAGAAGTAGACGAGATGACTCATGCGCTGGCTCGTGGGCTCAGGCGGTTGATCATGTCCGGGCGAAACCCACTCCAACTTTCGTGTTCTGTCACGACGACTGGCAACTGGCGATATCCTAACGTGCGCAAATCGTCCGCCGCTTCAGGGTGTAAATCGAGATTAATCAGGTCAAAAGTGAATCCACGGCTTTCGATGGCGCGTTTGGTCGCGTGGCATTGGACACAGTCATTTCGAGTGTATATGGTAATGCGCATGATTCTTATTCTCTCTATGGTTGAGAATATGAATACTAGATGTGGGCATTAGAATTATCAACCATACAATATATAGTATTTTTAGATAAGCTCAGAAGGGAGTGATGAGCGAGGCGGGAGTGGTTTCTACTTCCGCATACTGATCGCCAAACGGTTAAACGCATTCATCAAACTCGCGGTAAACGTCAAATCGCTGATCTCTTGTGCGGTAAAGAATTGCAGTAAGGGTTGGTACACCGCATCTTCTGCGCCACCTTCGGTAATCAGCGTGATGGCTTCAGCCCAGGCGAGTGCCGCTCGCTCTTTATCGCTGAAGTGATGGCTCACTTTCCAGCCCGCCAGCGCATCCAGTTTGGTCTGATCGACGCCATCTTTGCGCAAGGCTTTTGAGTGCATTTCCAGGCAATAGGCGCAGCCGTTAATTTGCGAAACCCGCAGGAAAACCAGTTCAATCATGGTTGAACCCAGCGAGCTGGATTCCAGGCCTTTCAGCGCCTGGAGCATTGGCTTAAACACAGCAGGGGAGAGGTCAAAGTAGGGCTGGCGTAATTCTGTCATGGTGTCGTTCCTCATGTTGGTGTGCGAGCAATTTAGCACTATGATGGACTACTAAAGAGAGCCATAAATTAACTAATAAAGCAGACCATAATGGCAAAATCGAATGAACTGGTGGTTAGCGCTCACCACGCCATCCCGCGTTATCAACACATCGCCAGGCAACTAAAACAGGCAATCAGTGACGGTGAGCTGGTGGCCGGGAGCCGTTTACCGTCAAGCCGTACCATGGCGCTGGAGCTTGGCGTGGCGAGAGCGACAGTAGAAAACGCCTACGGTGAATTGGTGGCACAAGGCTGGCTGGAAAGGCGCGGCCAGGCAGGAACGTTCGTCAGTCCTTCGGCCACGTCGGGGGCCAATAACGTGGCTAATGCATTGAGCCAACCCCAAGGTGCGCCGCGTCCGTTTCAAATGGGCTTGCCCGCCCTTGACGCTTTTCCGCGTGCGTTGTGGGCACGGATTATGGGGCGGCGGCTGAGGCTGCAAACCCGTTATGACCTGGTGATGCCAGAAGCTAACGGGGAATCGACACTGCGCCAGGCCATTGCCGACTATTTACGTTTTTCGCGCAGTATCGACTGCCAGCCTGAGCAGGTATTTATCACCGCCGGGTTTCAGGCTGCCATGCGGTTGGTGGTGCATACGCTGGCAAAACCTGGCGACGGAATATGGCTCGAAGACCCAGGCTACCGCTATGTGCGCCCGGTTTTTGGCGAGGCGGGAATGGTGTTGCATCCCGTACCCGTCGATGGCGAAGGGATGCAAATTGATTACGGGATAGACCATTTCCCTGATGCTCGCTTTGCGCTACTCACACCCGCGCACCAAAGCCCGCTCGGCGTGGCGTTGTCGCTGGCACGCCGCCATCAATTGCTCGACTGGGCAGCAGCTAATCAAAGTTGGGTGATTGAAGATGACTACGACAGTGAGTTTCGCTACCACGGGAAACCCTTACCGCCGATAAAAAGTCTCGATGGCCCGCAGCGGGTGATCTACGCCGGGACATTCAGCAAATCGCTGTTTCCGGCATTGCGTGTCGCCTGGCTGGTCGTGCCACAACAGCAAGTTGAGGCGTTCTCACAACATACGCATTTCTTGCCCTGCACTGCTCCGTTGTTGATTCAGCAAACTATTGCCGATTTTCTTCGCGAAGGTCATTTTTGGCGTCATCTGAAGAAAATGCGTTTGTGCTACAGCGAGCGGCGAGTGTGGCTTGAACAGGCGCTGCGTGAGCAGGGTTTTGATGTCGTACCGCAAGCTGGTGGCATTCAACTGGTGATGCGTGTCAGTGGTGATGACCATGTCTGGGTGGCTAAAGCGCGGCAGGCTGGGCTTGCAGTGCAGGCATTAAGTGACTGGCGAATGGTTTCAAAAGGGGAAGGGGGGATTCTGATGAGTTTTACTAATCTCACTTCACAGGCGTTAGCGCGACAGGTGGCGAAACAATTGCGCGAAGCGATTCGCTGAACCCCTAAAATTATCCTCAATAATTCGAGTTATATCGCGGTGGCAAGTGAACAAATCCTGAGGAGCTTACAGTAAGGAAAGGAAGTGATTCGGGCGGTAAACGCAGCCAACAAAGAGGTAGCATGAATTATGACGGATAAAGAAACCCCGGAATAAATTCCGGGGTTATTCCCCAAATAATTCGAGTTGTGGGAAGGCGGCAAGAGAATGAGTCCCGATGAACTTACTGTAGTAAGTGATTCGGGCGAGCAAACGTCACCAACGCACCAACAACTTGAAGTATGACGGGGTTAGACGCATATTTGTTATCACTACGCTTTTATGACTCACTAACGTCGGGATGCTAACAAAGCCCCGATGAAAATACCCACGGCGGCGCTGATACCTACGCTCTGCCAAGGTTTATCGCGCACATAAGTATCGGCGCAACTGACCGCATCACAAGCGGCTTGCTTAACACGGGTGCGACCCAGAAGGCGAGCACGTGTCTCTTTCAACAAAGACTCCGCTTTTTTGCGGGCGGCTTCCCCTTCTTCTTTAACATCGCTACCGAACGATTTAAGAACCTCTTCCAGTGTATCGGCCAGTTGGTTCACGTCACGGTTAATATCATCAACGCCTTCGTCTACATCATTTCGATTTACACGGTTAAACATTAGTTTCTCCCTTGTTGCGATGTACTACTGAGTGTAGACCATAATTTTTAGTAATGAGGTCGTTCACGGTCTTTATGGACTAATCTGAAAGCGCAGCTAATGCTGGATATTGTAAGGTTGCGCTGCCACAGACGATAAAGAGGAACAATTATGTATTTACGACCCGATGAGGTTGCCCGCGTGCTTGAAAAAGTCGGTTTTACCATGGACATTGTCACACCGAAAACCTACGGATATCGCCGTGGCGAAAATTATGTATATGTGAATCGCGAAGCGCGTATGGGGCGAACGGCGCTGATTATTCACCCGACGTTAAAAGAACGCAGCCAGTCCCTGGCTGAGCCTGCGACGGACGTTAAAACGTGCGATCATTACCAGCAATTTCCACTCTACCTGGCTGGAGAAACTCACCAGCATTACGGTATTCCGCACGGCTTTAGTTCACGCATTGCGTTGGAACGTTACTTGTCTGGTTTATTTGGCGAGCATTAATCGATACCGGCGTTGTTGCTAGTCACAGTGCAACGCTAGCCAGCCTGAGTGTTCTCAAACCCCAGCTTTTGCATTCCGGTAACCGCTGATACGGAACAAGCGGCGACAATAATCCAGAAAGTAGCCATACGCTGCCCCCATAAGCATCGACACAATAATGTTCGAACTGACCGCAGCGGCTATCTGGTTCCAGTCAGCACCGACCGACCACAAGATGGCGACGTAAACCGGCGACTGGAAAGTCACGTAAGCCAGCACGTCTGCAAGAGTTTTTGCCCAGCTCGCCTGGCTATAGCGTTTAGCAAAACGCATGAAAGCATCGCGATAAAAACCATATGGCCAGGCAATCAATATGTTGACAGGGATGGCGACCAGGCGCGAAGAGAGTGACTGCTCAAAACTCATGTCGGAGAGAAAAATCTCTATCATCATGTTCACAACCGAGCAATACACTACCATCGCAAAAGTATCTGCGACTGCATGGCGCAGACGTGACTCAGGAGAAAACATTATTCCAGCTCCGAATGAAAATTAGATACATACACTGCCAATGGATGTTATTGGTGGTGTTAATGAAGGGCTTTGTTTGATGTGAGTAGATTATATTGCTATTTGAAAATGAACAATTAGTGATAAATTTTTATTTATTGGTGTTTTGTCAATAAAATCCGTTAAATGAGACAGAACAGGCAGTGTTTCCTGATTTTGTCGTTTCACTATTATTATTTATTTGTAAATCATAGAGTTGGATTCACCGGTTGTTGATAACGGGTGATGACAAGGAAGGGCTAACTTTATTGAAGGGCTTCAGGCGGGGAAAACATTGCCCGCCTGAACACAGAGGTTTTAGCAAACACCAAAATCATCGTCTTCTTTGTACAACGTAACGTCTTCTGCTTTTAGCGTGACTTTTTCACCAGCCAAAATACTTCTGGGTGTGCAGAACAATGTATCTCCCTGAACATCCAGCACTTCATACTTTGGGCCACCTTTCTTGGGTTGTACCAAATCACCGACTTTGAACATAGTTAACCTCATAGAATGAAGAGAAATGCCTACCGTTAACCATAGTCCAAAGCGGCCAGTTTTATACTTGTGCGCTAGCGCTTATTCCACGGCATAATTGCCAGTAAGCGAGCCATGCCGCAAAAACCGCTGATACCTGCAAACAGCAAACCCGCACCGACAAACCCCGAAAGCAAAAAGAACCCAGGGTGAAGCGCGAACCCGAAGATCACGCCTGTGAGCACCAAAATCCCTGCGGCAATCTGTACCTGGCGCATTATCGGCAGCGGTTGTGACTTATCTGCGAGTATTTCTTGCCCGTCTTTCTTCCAGGCAGTTAATCCCCCTTCGAGCAGCAACACTTTTGCTGGCGCCACGGCATCCACCAGTTTTTGGGCATTTTGCGCGGTACGCATGCCGGACTGGCAATAAAAAATTACCGTATCGAAAGGATCGAATGGACCAAGCCGTTCGCCATTTTCGATGGCAGAAAGCGACAATAAATGTGCCTCGGCAATATTCTCACGCGCATATTCATCACGCTCGCGGATATCAATCAACGCGGCACCTTTAGTGACCAGTATTTTGGCTTCGGCTGGGGAAATACTCTGAATAGTCATGGTGTTCCTCTCGGACAATAAATGGCTTTAAACGTGCCAATAATCTACCGAATGGTATCACTTTTAAGGGAAGATCAGGATGCTTGCTGATGCCTGGACCAGGCAGCCAGAACCGTGCGTTCGGACAAATCAAGATACTCCATCAAGGTGTAGGCGGCTTTTTCATTTTGCTCATCAATAAGCAACGCAAAAATGTGAGCGTTCTTCTCAATGTAAGGAGCGTAGAGGATTTCTGGGTCATTGAGATGCCCGAATACTAGCCGCAGTTCAGCGGAGATATTGCGGTACAGACGCGACAGGCGTTCGCTGTCAGCCAGTTCAACAATCGCGGTATGGAATTTCATATTTGCGGTGCCAACATTGCGCCAGTCGCTTTGCTTGCGATACTCGCGGGCTTCTTCAACCGCCGATTCCATTTTTGCCACCGCCGGATGCAGCGGGTAGGCATGCGTCAGCGCATCACATTCAATCAGCCGTCGAATGCGGTAAATATCCAGAATGGCCGCCATATCTGGTACTGCCACGTAAACCCCACGGTTCGGTTCATAGCGCAGCAGCCCTTCCTGGGTCAGCATGCGAAACACTTCACGTAATGTGTTGCGCGAAATATCCAACTGTTCACTGAGAGCCGTTTCAGACAGGCGTGCGCCTGGAGCGAGCTCGCCTGCGATAATTTTCTGGCGGATAGTTTCAGCGATTTTCTCGCCCAGCATTTGAGCGGACACATCTTTTTTCATGGGGTTCTGCGCGGTGGCCTTGAGAGCGGCAATCTTCACATATTAGCCTGGTAGCGGCAAGGTATTGAGACTGTGGGATTATTCCAACTTCATGCACCAAAATTAAACATTACTGCATTTTTATGCACCCCGGTGGTGCGTATTTTCATTTCAAGAATGGTCGCGAGCGGAATTAAGTGATCTGTGTCGGTTTTTTATCATTGAAGTTTCGATTCTATTTGTTTAATTAATCAACCGTCACTAGCTTATTGTTCAACAATATTTTAATAGTTGATTAACAATTACCGCTTTTACCTCAACGATGGTCCGCTTATTGCTTCACAGACTAGGTCATAATTCTAATAACGGAGTGAGTCAGATGGCAGCGCAAGAAACCGAAAAAAAATCCTTTGCCCAGAAGCGGCGCTCATCGCTTATTGCGGCGATTTTCCTAATGGCGACCTCGGCTATTGGACCAGGCTTCATCACCCAGACGGCAACCTTCACCGCCACGATGGGGGCAGCATTCGCCTTTGGTATTCTGGCCTCGATAATCATCGACTTTGTCGTTCAACAGAATATCTGGCGCGTAGTGACCGTCACGCGGATGCGTGCTTCTGACGTTGCTAACGAAGCGCTGCCAGGCAGTGGTTATTTGTTGGCGGTACTGGTGATTTTTGGTGGGCTGGTGTTTAACGTTGGTAACATTGCCGGCGCGGGTCTTGGACTAACGGCCATGTTAGGGATTTCGCCAAAATGGGGCGGATTACTCAGCGCCATGCTGGCGATTTATATCTTCTCGTCGCGCCGTGCCAGCACCGCCATCGACCGCCTGATTATTGTCCTGGGATTGGTCATGATTGGTCTGACGCTGTACGTGGCGATTGTCTCGTCCCCGCCACTAGGTGAAGCGTTGCGCCAGAGTGTGTTCCCGGACACCATGAACTTTGCCGTGATCACAACCATCGTGGGGGGCACGGTCGGGGGTTACATTTCTTATGCTGGTGCGCATCGTCTATTGGATAAAGGCATGACCGGCGTTGAAAATATCGAAGCCGTCTCTTCTGCCGCCACCAAAGGTATCTTGGTGGTGGGATTGATGCGTTATGTGTTGTTCCTCGCGGTGCTGGGCGTGGTGGCAAGTGGTGTGACGTTAGACACTTCCAGCCAGGTGGCTAACCCAGCCTCACAAGCATTCCAGCATGCGGTGGGCAGCTTTGGCGTGCGGATCTTTGGCTTTATCTTCTGGGCGGCGGCGCTCACCAGTGTCATTGGCGCGGCCTATACCTCGGTCAGCTTCATGACGGTGTTTAATAAGAAAATGACTGAACGCCAGCGCAATATCGCGACCATCTTATTTATTGCCGTTTCGCTGGTGATCTACCTGTTGCTGGGAACGGCACCGGCTGCGCTGTTGGTGTTTGCGGGTGGCTTCAACGGCCTGATTTTGCCAATCGGCCTGAGCATTTTTGTCTACGTTGGCTGGAAACGTGCTGATTTGATGTCGGGTTATGTGTACCCGCGCTGGTTGCTATGGACGGGCGTTGTGACTTGTGCGCTGACCTGGTACATGGGCGCACTTTCCGTTGGCGCTATTTTTAACTTCCTGAAAGTAGTTTGAGGAAAAGCAGATGTTAAAAACGATTGATCTCAATAGCGATTTGGGAGAGAGCTTCGGCCAGTGGAGCATGGGGGACGACGCCGCAATCCTGAAACTGGTGAGCAGCGCCAACGTCGCTTGCGGGTTCCACGCCGGTTCCCCCGCTAGCATTCTTGAAACTCTGAAAGCCGCCCACACGCAGGGAGTCACGGTGGGGGCGCACGTCGCTTACCCGGACCTGGTGGGATTTGGCCGCCGAAATATGGACATCGCGAGCGATGAGCTGACTGCTGATGTGATTTACCAGATTGGCGCGTTGCAAGGGCTGGCACACGCGGCGGGCACGGAAGTGCGCTAC
>DATERH010000294.1:0-12805 GCA_035271785.1 Buttiauxella sp. | reverse complement strand
CCGACGACTTGCGTCAGGCGCACCGCCGCCGTGGCGACATTCGCGGTATCACGCGCCAACTCCATACTGCCGGACATATCACTCAGCGTTTGCCCCTGAACTTGTTCCTGCAAACGGCTGGCGTGATCAAAACCCAGAATCGCCACGCCGCACACCATCAGCGTTACCGCCACCACCAGCAGGTTAAAAGAGAGCAGGCGTCCACGGGCGCTGGTGAGAAAGGGTGTGCGAGGTGTTGGCATGTTGGCTCCATTCAGGATTGTTTCAATGAGTTAAGCAGCCATATGAATTCTTCACCAACATACCTGGCATAATTCGAGGTGCAGCCAACGCACCTGCAACGTGAAGAATATTGGGTATGTGACAAATATGAACGGCTTCTGACATCTTCCATTTACCTGCGCGTGATTGACTGACAGCAATCGAAACCCTACCCGCAGGAGCCGCGCCATGAGTAGCGTTCCCATTCTGGAGATGCGCAATATTGCCAAGTCATTCGGCAAGTTTTATGCATTGAAAGGTGTCGACTTAACGGTGTTCCCCGGCGAAATTCACGCACTAATGGGGGAAAACGGAGCCGGAAAAAGCACGCTGATGAAAATCTTAGCCGGCGCGTATACCGCCACCAGCGGCGAGATTTTAATTAACGGCCAGTCTTACAGCATTAAAGGGCCGAAAGATGCATTAAATGCAGGCATCACACTGATTTATCAAGAGATGCAGCTCGCACCCAATCTGACGGTAGCCGAGAATATTTTCCTCGGCAGCGAGCTTTCACACGGCGGTCTGGTAAAACGTAAAGAGATGATTTTACAGGCGCAAAGCGTTATCGACCGCCTGGGCGCACAGTTTAAGGCCAGCGATTTAGTCTCTCGGCTGACCATTGCTGAACAGCAGCAAGTGGAAATTGCCCGCGCATTACACCGCAACAGCCGCATCCTGGTAATGGATGAACCCACCGCCGCCCTCTCTTCTCGTGAAACTCACCGCCTGTTCGAGCTGATTATGCGGCTGCGCGATGAAGGAATGGCGATTATCTATATCAGCCACCGCATGGCGGAAGTGTATGAACTTTCTGACCGAGTGAGCGTTCTGCGTGACGGGCAATACGTCGGTAGCCTGACTCGTGAGCACCTTAATGCTAACGAATTGGTACGCATGATGGTGGGTCGTCCGCTGAGCGATTTATTCAATAAAGAACGCGATATCCCACTGGGCAGCGTGCGTCTGAATGTCCACCACCTGACCGATGGCGCAAAAGTGCAGCCGGTGAGTCTACAGGTAAAGTCGGGTGAAATTGTCGGGCTGGCAGGGCTGGTCGGAGCCGGGCGTTCTGAGCTTGCGCAGTTGATATTTGGGGTGCGCAAGTCTACCGGTGGCAGCATTGAAATCGACGGTAAGTCAGTGAAGATTCATTCACCTCGTGAAGCTATTCACCACGGCATTGGTTTTCTCACTGAAAACCGCAAAGAGCAGGGTTTGTTCCTCGAACTGGCGGCGCAAGACAACATCACTATGGCAACGCTTGAGCGTGATGCGCACTACGGCTGGCTCGATCGCAAAAAAGCCCAAACTATTTCTGACGATGCTATCAGCCTGCTGAATATCCGCGTGCCACACGCCCAAGTCCGTGCTGGCGGTTTATCCGGAGGCAATCAGCAAAAACTGCTGATCTCGCGCTGGGTGGCGATCGGCCCACGTATTTTGATCCTCGATGAGCCAACACGTGGCGTTGATGTCGGCGCAAAAAGTGAGATCTACCGGATCATGAGTCAGATGGCAAAACAGGGTGTGGCGATCTTGATGATCTCCAGTGAATTACCGGAAATCGTCGGGATGAGCGACCGGGTTTATGTGATGCGCGAAGGCAGTATTGTGGGTGAACTACACCCTGCTGACATCTCCCAAGAGAACATTATGACACTGGCAACCGGTGTCGAAGATGCCCATAAAAAGGTGGTCCACCATGGCAATTGATCAACATAAAGAAACGCCGCTGGCGCCAACCACACAGCAACACGTTGCTAAATCTACCCCGCTGAAAAAAGCCTTATTCGGTGATTTGATGCAAACCGTCGGTATTTTGCCGATTTTGATACTGATCGTGGCGGTATTTGGTTTTATCACGCCAAACTTTTTTACGGAATCTAACCTGCTGAATATTGCCCGCCAGTCGTCGATCAATATCGTTCTCGCCGCGGGGATGACGTTCATTATTTTGACCGGCGGTATCGACCTTTCTGTCGGCTCAATTCTTGGCACCACGGCGGTGACCGCGATGGTGGTTTCGCTGATGCCAGGCTGGGAATCGCTGTCGATTCCTGCCGCGCTGATGATGGGCACCGGGCTTGGGTTGTTCAACGGCATGCTGGTTGCCTGGGCCGGATTACCTCCATTTATCGTCACGCTAGGGACCTATACCGCCCTGCGTGGGGCGGCTTATTTGCTGGCTGACGGCACCACGGTGATTAACTCCAATATCAATTTTGAATGGATTGGGAATGCGTATCTCGGGCCGATTCCGTGGTTGGTGGTCATTGCACTGGCAGTGATTGTGGTGTGTTGGTTCATTCTCAGACGCACCACGCTGGGAGTTCATATTTATGCCGTCGGCGGCAACATGCAGGCCGCACGTTTGACAGGCATTAAAGTCTGGATGGTTCTGCTGTTCGTTTATGGCATGAGTGGGCTGCTTTCAGGACTTGGCGGTGTGATGAGCGCATCGCGGTTGTATAGCGCCAACGGGAACCTCGGTACGGGTTATGAATTGGATGCCATTGCCGCGGTCATCCTCGGGGGCACCAGTTTTGTCGGCGGTATCGGTACGATAACCGGCACGCTGATTGGCGCATTGATTATCGCCACGCTTAACAATGGTATGACGCTAATGGGCGTCTCGTATTTCTGGCAACTGGTGATCAAGGGTGCGGTGATCATCATTGCGGTGCTGATCGACAAATACCGTACCCGTCACCATCAAAGTGCATAAAAACTCAACACAACAAGAGCCCCATAAATTTCGAGTTGCAGGAAGGCGGCAAAGAGTGAATCCCCAGGAGCTTACTGAGTAAGTGACTGGGGTGAGCGAATGCAGCCAACGCATCTGCGGTTCGAAAGATGACGGGCAGCCCTACACAGGAGATCAACACTATGCGTTTAAAGCTAATAGCCGCTGCACTCATGATTGCGAGCGCACCATTTGTGCAAGCCAAAGAACTTAAATCCATCGGGGTGACGGTAGGTGATCTCGCCAACCCGTTCTTCGTGCAAATAACCAAAGGTGCTGAGCTTGAAGCCCGCAAACTCGCAGGTGATAACGTGAAAGTCACGCTGGTTTCCAGCGGTTACGATCTCGGCCAGCAGGTTTCTCAAATTGACAACTTTATCGCCGCCAAAGTGGACATGATCATTTTGAACGCTGCGGATTCTAAGGGGATCGGCCCGGCGGTGAAGCGCGCGAAAGAAGCGGGGATCGTGGTGGTGGCAGTTGACGTGGCAGCGGAAGGCGCGGATGCGACGATCACCTCAAACAACACCCAAGCGGGTGAATTAGCCTGTAAGTACATTTCGGATCGCCTGAATAACAAAGGCAATGTGGTTATCATCAACGGGCCACCGGTATCCGCAGTACAGAACCGTGTTGAAGGCTGCGAAACCGAGTTTAAAAAGCATCCAGAGATCAAAGTACTTTCCTCTAACCAGAATGCCAAAGGCAGCCGTGAAGGTGGCCTGGAAATAATGACGTCATTGCTGGCGGCGAATCCGAAGATCGACGGTGTGTTTGCGATCAACGATCCTACCGGGATCGGTGCTGATCTGGCAGCGAAACAGGCACAACGTAACGAGTTCTTTATCGTGGGTGTGGATGGAAGCCCGGATGCGGAAGAAGCGCTGAAGCGTGGTGGAAATACGCTATTTGTGGCAACACCTGCACAAGACCCACAAGTGATGGCTGCCAAAGCGGTTGAGATTGGTTATGACATCCTGCAAGGGAAGCCTGCACCGAAAGAGCCCGTGCTGATTCCAGTGACCATGATCGATAAAAATAATATCGGGACCTATAAGGGTTGGACGGTGAAATAACTGACTTTCAGAACTCGAGGACGTAAACCCGACGAGTTCTGAAATGCATATTTACCCTAAATAATTCGAGTTGCAGAGGGGCGTGTACGTCGTCACCCCCTGCAACTCGAAGTATGACGGGTAAAGGGAGATGTCAATGAAGCGCTCCGAGGTCAATCAGATCCTCTCTCAGACTCGTCATTTCTTTATGCAACATGACGTCCATTTACCGCCGTACGCCTCTTATAACCTGGCTACATGGCAACAGGTGGATAAACACATTTGGCAGGAAGTGTTCGATCTCAAATTGGGTTGGGACGTGACCGCTTTTGGCGGAAGCGATTTTCTGACTCAGGGGTTGACGCTTTTCACCCTGCGTAACGGCTCGCCCGATGGCACGCCCTATGCAAAATGTTATGCCGAAAAAATCATGCATGTGCGCGAAGGGCAACTCACGCCGATGCACTTTCACTGGCGCAAACGCGAGGACATTATCAATCGCGGCGGCGGTAATTTGATTGTTGAACTGTGGAATTCGGATCAGTTCGAGCAGACCGAAGAAAGCGATGTCACGGTCGTCATTGATGGCTGCCGCCAGACCCACGCCGCTGGCAGCCAGTTGCGCCTGTCACCCGGGGAAAGCATTTGCCTTGTCCCCGGTATTTACCACAGTTTCTGGGGCGAGTCGGGTTACGGTGACGTGCTGGTTGGGGAAGTGTCGATGGTCAACGATGACGACCGCGACAACCGTTTCCTCAAGCCACTTGAGCGCTTTAATATCATCATCGAAGACGCGCCCGTGCAGCAGTTACTGTGCAATGAATATCGCCATCATCTTTAATTTATTTCCAACACCAGGGGATTCATTATGGCTTTGATATCGCTTGCAGATGGACTGGCTCATGCACGTGAAAATGGCTATGCATTAGGGGCATTTAACGTGCTCGATAGTCATTTTCTGCGTGCCCTTTTTGCCGCTGCAAAACAAGAAAACTCACCATTTATTATTAATATCGCCGAAGTCCATTTTAAGTATGTCTCGTTAGATTCGCTGGTAGAAGCCGTCAAATTCGAAGCGGCACGCCATGATATTCCCGTAGTGCTCAATCTCGATCACGGCCTGCATTTTGAAGCGGTGGTTCGCGCTTTACGCCTCGGTTTTAGCTCAGTGATGTTCGATGGTTCTACACTTGAATATGAAGAGAACGTTCGCCAGACCCGGGAAGTGGTGAAGATGTGCCACGCGGTGGGTGTCTCAGTTGAAGCAGAGCTTGGCGCGGTGGGCGGGGACGAAGGTGGCGCCCTGTATGGTGAGGCCGACAGCAACAAGTTTACCGACCCGGCGGTGGCCCGTGATTTTGTCGACAGAACCGGTATCGATACGCTGGCCGTCGCCATCGGCAATGCGCACGGTAAATATAAAGGCGAGCCGAAACTCGATTTTGACAGGCTCGCCGCTATTCGTCAGCAAACTGGCCTGCCGCTGGTTCTGCACGGGGGCTCTGGCATCAGCGACGCAGATTTCCGCAAAGCAATAACCCTCGGTATCCACAAGATAAATTTCTATACCGGGATGTCGCAGGCTGCCCTCGGCGCAATTGAACAACGAATGAATCAACGACACGCCATTTATGACGAATATGCCGAGTTGCTGTTGGGGATTGAAGAGGCGATTACTGATGTTGTCGCCCAGCAAATGCAGATTTTTGGCAGTTCAGGCAAAGCTTAGAGCCTGACCCACCAGGCTCTTAAGGAGAGGTTATGAGTGAGCGCAGCGGGATTATCGCCGCCGGAAATATGTTGGTCGACCATGTGCACCAAATTACGCAATGGCCGCAGCGCGGATGGCTTACCGAAATTGTCCACAGTGAACGCTCTACCGGAGGTGCGCCGTTAAACGTGCTGCTGACACTGGCGAAAATGCATGTCGGCCTGCCGCTTCAGGCGGTGGGTTTAGTCGGTGACGATCACGATGGCGACTACATTATGGCGATGCTCGATCAGTATCACGTCAATCGCCAGCACGTGCGCCGCACCACCTTCGCACCGACCTCAATGTCACAAGTGATGACCGACCCAAGCGGGCAGCGCACCTTTTTTCACTCGCCAGGCGCTAATCGTCTGCTTGATTTACCCGCCTTTGACCGCCTTGAATCATCATTCAAAATCTTCCATCTCGGTTATTTGCTACTGCTCGATAGCCTCGACATTGAAGATACAGAATATGGCACGCGCAGCGCCAGGTTACTGGCCATGATGACCCTGCAAGGTTATGAAACCTCGCTTGATTTGGTCTCGCGTCAAGGTGACCCTCGTTACCGCCCGATGGTGCTCCCTGTCCTGCGCTGGTTAGATTATTTGGTGATTAATGAACTGGAAGCCGGTGAATTTAGCGGGTTGGAGATCCGAAACGCTGACGGCACGCCACATGTCGAAAATATTGCACACGCGGCAAATCAATTACTTGACGCTGGAGTGCGCCAACGCGTGGTGATTCATTGCCCGGAAGGTGCATGGGGCGTGGAACCCGGCCATGAAGGGATGTGGGTTCCCTCGTTTATGTTAACGCAGCATGAAATCATTGGCAGCGTAGGTGCGGGGGACGCTTTTTGTGCCGGGATTTTATATGGAAGCCATGAAAAATGGCCGCTACTCGACAGTTTGAAATTAGCTCACGCCTGCGCTCGTGCGAATTTACTATGCGCGAATGCCATTGATGGAGCAAAAACGCTGGCAGAATTGCAGGCATTTATTAGTGAACAGAGCTAACCATCTGAAAAATTAGTGAAATTTAAAATACTACGTCCGGCTTTTTCCGCAGGGCAATTCTTCCTCTCACCATCCTCAATTTAGTTTGGGTTCTTTTAAACCCAATACATATGAATTAACATATGTATACCCAAACAATTTTGAGGCTAACAATGCTGCTTCCTGTTCAGCTTTTTAAAACGCTTTCCGACGAGACCAGACTATCCATCGTGATGCTGCTACGTGAAGCCGGGGAGCTCTGCGTGTGTGACATTTGTGCAGCAACCGGGGAGTCACAACCGAAAATTTCTCGTCACATGGCGATTCTTCGTGAGTTTGAGCTTGTCACCGACCGGCGTGAAGGCAAGTGGGTTCACTATCGCTTGTCTCCAAATATGCCAGCCTGGGCTGCCGCTACTATCGATAACACCTGGAACTGTCTGCGAGAAGAAACGCGCCTGAAACTAGATGCGATGCGGGCAAGCTCGTGTTAGAGAATCACTCATACATTCAATAATTCATATGTGATGGAGTATGTCATGTTACTGGCAGGGATCATTTTTTTATTCACACTGACACTCGTTATCTGGCAACCCAAAGGCCTGAGTATCGGGTGGAGTGCAACCATTGGCGCTGTTCTGGCACTGTTATGTGGCGTCATTCAACTCAGCGATATTCCCGTGGTCTGGAATATCGTCTGGAACGCCACAGCGACATTTATCGCCGTTATTATCATCAGCCTGTTATTGGATGAATCTGGTTTTTTCGAGTGGGCCGCATTGCACGTTTCCCGCTGGGGCAATGGGCGTGGACGCCTGTTGTTCACCTATATTGTGCTGCTGGGCGCGGCTGTTGCCGCATTGTTTGCCAACGATGGCGCAGCCCTTATCCTGACACCTATCGTTATTGCGATGTTGCTGGCTCTGGGCTTCAGTAAACAGGCCACGCTGGCATTTGTGATGGCTGCGGGTTTCATTGCCGACACCGCCAGCCTGCCGCTTATCGTCTCAAACCTGGTCAATATCGTTTCGGCGGATTTCTTTAAACTGGGATTTAGCGAATACGCATCGGTGATGGTGCCGGTCGATATAGCCGCGATTGCTGCAACGCTTACCATGCTGCACCTGTTTTTCCGCAAAGACATTCCGCCTGTTTATGAACTCTCGAAACTCAAAGAACCAGTAAGAGCAATTAAAGACCTGGCAACATTTAGAACTGGCTGGATTGTCCTGCTGCTCCTGCTGGTGGGATTCTTTGTGCTTGAGCCGTTGGGTATCCCCGTGAGTGCCATCGCCGCCGTCGGTGCCTTGATTTTGTTTGCTGTGGCGAAGAAAGGCCATGCGATTAATACCGGAAAAGTGCTGCGTGGCGCACCGTGGCAAATCGTTATTTTCTCGCTGGGGATGTACCTGGTCGTCTACGGGCTGCGGAACGCAGGGCTGACTGAATATCTGTCCCGCGTGTTGAATATTCTTGCTGAACAAGGGTTGTGGGTGACCACATTAGGGACAGGTTTCATCACGGCTTTCCTGTCATCCATAATGAATAATATGCCTACAGTATTGATAGGTGCTCTATCCATTGATGGCAGCACAGCAACAGGGGTGATTAAAGAAGCGATGATTTATGCCAACGTCATTGGCTGCGATTTGGGGCCGAAAATTACTCCTATTGGCAGCCTGGCCACCCTGCTTTGGCTCCATGTGCTGACACAGAAAAACATGGTCATTACATGGGGATACTATTTCCGAACGGGCATCATCATGACATTGCCAATTCTGTTTGTGACGCTCGCAGCACTGGCGTTACGTCTTTCTTTCACACTGTAATGAGATACTGATATGAACAACATCACCATTTATCACAACCCAGCCTGCGGCACCTCTCGTAATACACTAGAGTTGATCCGCAACAGCGGTGCTGAACCAACGATTATTTTATATCTCGAAACGCCACCATCACGTGAAGAACTGACAAAACTCATCGCTGACATGGGGATAACAGTACGCGCGCTGCTGCGTAATAATGTGGAACCCTACGAACAACTGGGTCTTGCAGAGGATAAATTTACGGACAGCGAGATGATTGAGCTCATGCTTCAACATCCCATTTTGATTAACCGTCCTGTTGTTGTCACCCCGCTGGGAACGCGCCTGTGCCGGCCTTCTGAGGTTGTGCTCGATATTCTGCCGGAATCTCAGCAAGGCGCTTTCAACAAAGAAGATGGTGAAAAAGTGATTGATGAATCAGGGAAGCGTGTGAAGCCGTAAAAAGTATGCTCCACCGGGGTTGTGGCTGGCGCCAGATAGATGACATATCCAATAATGAGGTCAGAAAATCATGAGTAAAAGCCCGCCACTGGCCCACCCAGAGACCCAAAGCCCCCCTCATTCTGTCAGTTTCCGGGACGCCTTCTGGTTCTGGCTGAAGCTGGGTTTTATCAGCTTCGGTGGGCCTGCGGGGCAAATTTCAATCATGCACCAGGAACTGGTGGAGAACCGTCGCTGGATATCCGAGCAGCGTTTTTTGCACGCACTGAACTACTGCATGGTTTTGCCAGGACCTGAGGCTCAGCAACTGGCAACCTATATCGGTTGGTTAATGCACCGAACATGGGGTGGCGTGGTCGCTGGCGTGTTATTTGTTTTACCCTCTTTGCTGATACTCATTGCACTTTCCTGGATTTATATCGCCTGGGGGGATTTGCCTGTGGTGGCAGGTCTTTTTTATGGCATCAAGCCCGCTATCACGGCCATTGTGGTTCATGCTGCACATCGTATCGGCTCACGGGCATTACGCAATAGCACGCAATGGACAATAGCTGCGGCGGCATTTGTTGCCATCTTTGCCCTGAATATCCCGTTCCCGATGATTATTTTGAGCGCGGCCATTCTCGGGTACATCGGGGGGCGTTTCGCTCCTGATAAATTCAAAAGTGGGGGTTCTCACGGCGGTAGCGATAGATCCTTTGGCCCCGCCATGATTGATGATGATACCCCGACACCCGACCACGCTGTCTTTAAATGGTCGAGGTTGGCAGGAATTGTCATCACTTTTGCTCTGCTGTGGACTGTCCCCATGGCCGCGCTTTATCTCAGTCTTGGCTGGGCACATCCGATGACACAGATGGGTTGGTTTTTCACCAAGGCTGCGTTACTGACTTTTGGCGGGGCCTACGCTGTGCTGCCCTATATTTATCAGGGGGCGGTGGTGAATTATCACTGGCTGACACCCACTCAGATGATAGACGGCCTGGCGTTGGGAGAAACAACGCCCGGACCGTTGATTATGGTCGTCGCGTTTGTGGGATTTGTGGGGGGATATGTCAACGCTGTCTCCGGGCCGGAACACCTTTTCCTGAGTGGTGCGCTCGCCGCCACACTAGTGACCTGGTTTACTTTCCTGCCTTCGTTTCTTTTTATTCTCGGGGGTGGCCCCTTTATCGAAACAACACACAACGATATTAAATTCACGGCTCCGCTCATCGCTATCACCGCAGCTGTAGTGGGTGTGATCCTCAATCTAGCGACGTTCTTCGGTTACCATGTGCTGTGGCCGAAAGGGTTTGCGGGTGGGACTGACTGGGTTGCGGCTTTCATTACCGTTGCGGCGGTTGTCGCTCTGTTCAGGTTTAAATACAAGGTGACCCACGTTATTGCCGCCTGCGCCGTTATTGGGCTTACCCTGCATTTAACCTTGTTGCCGTAATATTGTGATTAATGTGTCAGGCCTATCCAGCCATGCATGCCCATATAGATACCCACAGCGGCAATTAAAACGCTTGAAAAATAAGGGGCTCGACGCGCCAGGGTATTAAAACCACTCCAGCGTTTGGTTGCCTGCCTGACGCTGTATGCGGCTGCAACGCCGACAGTCACGAGGGTTATCGCCAGACCAATACTGAAGCACAACACCAGCGCCGCACCCAGTGAGAAAGCCTTCACCTGAATGCACAGCAGCAGGACGGTTATCGCTGCCGGACAAGGGATTAACCCTCCGGTCAGCCCAAAGAGAATAATCTGCCCAGTGGTAACATTTCTGTCGGTGAAACGGCGTTTAATGTCGTTCGCGTGCGCTTTTTCGTGCGCATCCTGGTATTCCTGGGAAGCAGTATCCAGCCCTTCAAGCGCAGCATGATCGTGGTGGTGGTGTTCGCTGAACTCAATATCATAATCGTGTGAATGCCCGGCGTGCCCCAGTATCAGACGCGCGGTAAAGGTGTGTGGTTCAGGGATGGGATGGATAGACTGCAAGAAACCTTCTTTCTCCTCAAACTTGAATATCTGCGCAAACCCCTTGCCGCGCTGCGTGGTAACAGTGACTGCATTTGCGCCCCAGCGTTGCCCTGACACATTCTTTAAACGCCAGTGCGGCGGACTGTCTTCTTCATAAATAGATAATTCAACATGTCCGTGGCCGGTATCTATAAAGTGAGTTTCATCGTGGTCATGATGTTCATGTGCAAAAGCCTGTTCGGCTTTCCACTGCCGCTCCCCACACCAGGTACGCCAGAACATCCAGATTGCTGTGGCGATAATAATAATGGCGGAGATGAGCTGGAAGTAAGGTTCGGTGGCTTCTGCCGTGAATTGACGGCTCAAATACATACCGCCAAAAGCAATCAGCCAGACGACGGCGGTATGTGAAATCGTTGCCGCAAGCCCCAGCAACACCGCCTGTTTCATGGTGCCGCGGATAGCAACAATGAACGCGGCCATCATTGTTTTGGAATGCCCAGGCTCAAGGCCATGTAGTGCGCCAAGCAGAACAGCGCTGGGAATAAACAACCACGCGTTGCCAATACCTTGCTGCAAGAGTGCGGAAAAGTCGGTCATAACTACCTTAGCGATATATAGATATTTTAAGCTGCGCTGTTTTCCGCCTGAATAATATCAGCAGAAAATACGTATCCTATTCCACGAATAGTGCGAATAAATGTCGGTTGATGTGGATTGGTTTCTATTTTACGTCGCAGTCGCATAATCAGTACATCTATTGTTCTGTCGAAAACGTCGAGACTTTCGCTATGCGTCAACTCCAGTAACCTTTCACGAGAGAGCACTTTGCGGGCATTTTGCATTAATGCCAACAACAAACCGTATTCCCCTTGTGTTAGCGCAATTTGCTCATGTTGAGCATTGAATAACTGGCAACGCTCGGTATCGAGTCGCCAACCGCTGAAGTGTAATCCAGCAGTTTTTGTGTTGGTGGTTTCAACCGCCAGTGCGCCAGTGCGACGCAGCACTGCTTTAACGCGCGCGACCACCACGCGGGAATTAAACGGTTTAGCGATGTAATCATCGGCTCCCATTTCCAGCCCGACCACCACATCTGACTCACTACCCAAGCCTGTCAGCATCACCACAGGTAAATCGGGCCGCTGGCGCTGAATCTGTTGCAGCACTAACAGACCATTGATATCGGGCAGAATCATGTCAAGCAACACCAGAGCGATAGCTGGATACTGAGCAATCGTGGCCAACGCATCATTTCCGTTATGACACACCTTCACCTCGAATACGTGTTCATTGAGCACGTCGCGCAGCACGTCACAGATTGCCAAATCGTCATCCACCAGCAAAATTGCAGGCTTCATGATTGAACTCCTGGGGATGAAAAGGTCATGAGACAAGTGTGGGTGATTGTGGAAGGAGTTCTGCACAAAAGACAAATACCCATGCTGAATTTACAACCAGCGTCACAAACCAAGCCCGCTCGACACGTCACTTTTGACGATGACCTGTTTTTCGTCAGAGTTTTGCTGCTTTTTTCTCCATAAGATACTCGTAATTCCCACGTTTTCTATGTGGCATAGATAATGCATTAGGAATCTTCAAAGTAAGTAATATTGACTGGAGCAACACTGATGAAAAAAGTCGTCACGGTCTGCCCCTATTGTGCCTCGGGTTGCAAAATCAACCTCGTGGTCGATAACGGCAAAGTCGTCAAAGCACAAGCGGCTCAGGGTAAAACCAACCAGGGCGAACTGTGCCTG
>DATERH010000293.1:0-7474 GCA_035271785.1 Buttiauxella sp. | reverse complement strand
TTGGGTTGTACTCGGAGTGAGTAATCCCGGTACCGGCACTCATAATCTGGAATTCGCCCGCAGGAACCTTTTCTTCGTTACCCATGCTGTCCCGATGCGCAACCGCACCTTCGAGCACATAGGTCAGGATTTCCATGTCTTTGTGCGGGTGGGTACCAAAACCTTCACCGCCTTCGACCACGTCTTCGTTAATGACACGTAACGCCGAGAACCCCATGAAATTGGCATCGTAATAGTTGGCAAAAGAGAAGGTATGCCAGCTGTCCAACCAACCATGATTCGCGTGACCACGTTCTTCAGATTTTCTTAAAAAGATCATTTTCATTTCTCCGCAATTCGTTTGATGGGCTAAGTGTGGACCCGAATCGGAAATGATCATAGAGGGTGAAAATTGACGCCTCTGTTCAAAAAAAATGAATGAGTCGGAGGCGTCATAACAGGGCTAAATGAGGGTCACTACAGAAGGAGAAGCCTGTTCGAATCCGCGCTCAAGGATCTCGAGGTTAGTCAGTGCTTCAATTTCTCTGACGTAATTAGGTTGGCCGTTAATAATGGTTTCATACAGCGCGTCGTAAACACGACCGTAGTCGCCCTGCTCCGGTTTTATCTCTTCGCGTACGGTTTCGCCCGCATCATTCACATATTCCAACACACCGACGCTCGTATCAGCCGCAAAGCCCGGTTCGCCTGGCATGATGTACGCCTTCAGGCTGGTTTCTTGCTGGTCGATACCATATTTAAGGTACGAGCCTTTGGTACCGTGAACCTGGAATTTCGGATAATCAATTTTCACCAGATGGCTGGTTTTGACGATGGCTTTCAGGTCGCCATAGAAAAGCTGTGCTTCAAAGGTATCGTCTGGATTGGCTTTATTGCGCACGCTACGAATATCGTAGGCGACGCGGTCCGGGCGGCCAAATAACGAGATGATTTGGTCCATGGTATGCACGCCAAGGCCATAAAACGCGCCATCTGCAGGTAAGCCAGGTTTAGTTTCCGCAACCGGACGATACATATCAAAGTGGCTTTCTATTTCGACAATTTCACCCAACTTGCCGCTTTCAATAGCTTTTTTCATCGTCAGGAAACAGGAGTCAAAACGACGATTCTGATAAGGCGTAACGGTTAGCCCTTTCGATTTTGCCAGTTCAAATAGCTCTTTGGCTTCGGCGAGCGTTGGGGTAAACGGTTTTTCCACCAGCACGTTTTTACCCGCTTCCAGCGCGCGTTTTGCGTACTCAAAGTGGCTGTCAGCGTGGGTACAAACCACCACCAGTTTCACCTGCGGGTCGTTCAGGATGTCATCGAGCTGGCTGGTAAAATGGATGTGGCTATATTGCGGCTGCTGCTCGATTTCCGGTTTTTCATGGCGACGGAAGATATGGGCAACGTGGATTTTATCTTTACGAACCAGAACGTAAGGAAGGTGGTAACGCGTGGTGCTTTTGCCAAAACCGATAAAAGCGCAGTGTAGGGTCATTGCTTCGTCCTTTTTGATTTTGAATTGCATTTACCCTACTTCAATCTTCGGCTTTTTTGCACCGTGATTTTTGGCGGATGACGCTTCGCTTATCCGCCCTACAAAACAAGTTTGCCCGAATGAGTTGGAGTTGTGGCAGCGAAGAGGTCGGCCGTCGGCGGTGTAGGCAGTTTGTTCACGGCCTGCGCACAGAAACCGGAGCGTACTTAATGTACGTGAGGATTTCGAGCACAACCCGAGGGCAAAATGGCAAGTAAGCCAGGCTGAATTGCCCGAATGAGTTGGAGCTGTAGCTATGAAAGGATCAGCCGTCGGCGGTGTAGGCAGTTTGTTCACGGCCTGCGCACAGAAACCGGAGCGTACTTAAAGTACGTGAGGATTTCGAGCACAGCCCGAGGGCAAAATGGCAAGTAAGCCAGGCTGAATTGCCCAAATTAGTTGGAGCTGTAGCAAGGCGGCAAGAGAACAAATCCCGATGAGCTTACTTATGTAAGTGATTCGGGTGAGTGAGTGCTGCCAACACAGCTACGGCTTCAAAAAAGCAGGGCAAAAAAAAAGCCAGCTCGAGGCTGGCTAAGTAATACTGGAAGCAATGTGAGCAATGTCGTGCTTTCAGGTTATCTCCGTTGGGGTCCCCCCTGAATGCATGGCAATAATAATCATTATCATTCGCACTTGTCTACTACTTTTTAGAAAAAGTTAGCAGTTGACGAAAATAAAAAAAACAATAATGTTGAAAGGGTTACCTAACTATTTGAGGAGAAAAGGAATGAGCGAGATCGTGATACGCCATGGTGAATTAAGAGATATTGATGCTTTACGTCAGATTAATGGCCAGCCAGAGGTTTATCACAACACGCTACAGATTCCTCATCCTTCGCTAGAAATGTGGCAAGAACGAATGAAGCCATCACCCACGGGTCGCCGACATCTTGTTGCCTGTATCGACGAGGTAGTTTGCGGGCATTTGGTTCTGGATATTGAGCAAAACACACGCCGTAGCCATGTAGCAACATTTGGGCTTAGTGTTTGTGGGCAACAGCGCAATCGCGGCGTCGCCAGCGCCTTGCTAAAAGCGATGGTGGATTTATGCGATAACTGGCTACGCATAGACCGCACCGAGTTGACCGTGTTCGTCGATAACGAATCAGCAGTCGCCGTGTATCGCAAATTCGGTTTTGAAATTGAAGGTACCGGAAAGAATTACGCTCTGCGCGATGGTAAGTATGTGGACGCCTATTTTATGGCGCGATTTAAGCCGAGTTAAAACGCCCTCACCTCGGCCATCTCCCTGTGGGAGAGGGTTAGGGTGAGGGGGAAAACTTAATATCCGGCAGTCAAATCATCCACCGAACGCGGGTCAGATGCGCCATACAACATGCCATCTGCCCCTACCATTATGCTCTGGGTGCTGCCCATCACATCTTTCACTTCGACTTTCTGCCCTTTATCTTTCAGCAGCTTGAGCGTATCCGGGCTAAAGCCTTTCTCGACTCTCAACACATCAGGCAACCATTGATGGTGGAAACGGGGTGCGTTAGTGGCTTCGGCAACGTTCATCCCATAATCAATCGTGTTCATCACCATTTGCAGCACAGTAGTGATGATACGGCTACCGCCAGGACTCCCGGTCACCAGCCAGGTTTTCCCATCTTTAACCACGATGGTTGGCGACATCGACGACAGCGGGCGTTTATGCGGCCCGACGGCGTTAGCATCGCCCCCCACCAGCCCGTAGACATTTGGTACGCCAGGTTTCGCAGAGAAGTCATCCATTTGGTTGTTCATCAGGATGCCGGTATTTCCCGCCACAATGCCACTACCAAACACGGTATTCAGGGTGTACGTCACCGCCACGGCATTGCCGTCTTTATCCACCACCGAGAAATGCGTGGTCTGGTTACTTTCATATGGGGCGAGTTTGCCCGGTTTAATTTCACTCGACGGGCGAGCTTTGTTGATGTCTATCTGTTCGGCCAGAGATTTGGCGTAGGCTTTGCTGGTCAGCGCCTGCCACGGCACTTTGACAAAGTCAGGGTCGCCAAGATATTCCGAACGATCGGCATAGGCATATTTTTCAGCTTCTGCCGTTAACTGCATTGCATCGGCACTGCCAAAACCATATTTGGCGAGATCGAAGTTTTCCAGGATATTGAGGATTTCCACAATGTGGATCCCGCCAGAAGACGGTGGTGGCATAGAGAATATCTGGTAGCCACGGTAATCACCGCTAATTGGCGTACGCTCAACCGCCTTGTAATTCGCCAGGTCAACCTTGCTAATCAGGCCGCCATTTTTTGCCATTTCTTCGGCAATCTGGTCAGCTATCGCCCCTTTATAGAAGGCATCCGGGCCATTTTCGGCAATCATTTCCAGGCTTTTGGCGAGGTTGGTTTGCAGCAGCTTGTCGCCCTTTTGCAGGGGTGCACCGTCAGCTTTCCAGAAAATAGCTTTACTGTTGGGATGGTTCGGGAGCACTTCCGCGCCATACACTTTTAAATCTTCCGCCAGCGCGTCGTTGACGGTAAATCCGTCCTGCGCCAGTTTGATAGCGGGCTGAATCACTTTGTTGAGCGGCAGTGTGCCGTATTTTTCCAGCGCCATGGAGAAGCCCGCAACGGTGCCAGGAGTGCCTGAAGCTAGATGAGATGTAAGGGATTTTTTACTGTCAGCGTTACCCTGCGCATCAAGGAACATATCGCGCGTGGCTTTTTCTGGTGCCATTTCGCGGAAATCAATAGCGGTAGTTTTCCCGTCTTTGGTGCGCAACATCATGAAGCCGCCGCCGCCGATATTCCCCGCCTGTGGATGGGTGACGGCAAGTGCAAAACCAACCGCAACGGCAGCATCGACCGCATTTCCGCCCTGTTTGAGAATATCGACACCGACTTGCGTCGCCAACGAATCTTGCGAGGCGACCATCCCATTTTGTGCCTGTACCGGATGATGGATATCCGCTTCAACCCCGTAGGAGACAGGCGCTGCAACTGGAGGGGGTGCAGCACTAACAGAGAGGCACAGCCCTATCATTAGCGCGGGAATGGTTATCCAACGCAGAATTTCCAGACGAATTGTTTTCCACTGCTTCATCGTTATTTCTCCATGAATTTATAAGACCCTATGGATTTCATGGTGCAGGAAGGCGGCAAGCGAATGAATCCCGATGAGCTTAGTGGACTAAGTGATTCGGGTGAGTGAACGTAGCCAACGCATCTGCAACGTGAAAGACGACGGGTTTTAGAGTCAATAGCCCATAAAGCCTGGTCCATAATTCCTAAATAATCTTCGTGACTATGGAAAACGAGTAAACTTAATAGGTCCCCCTAATGGAGGAAGTGACGATGAAAAAAATATTACTCCTGGCGGCTTTGCTGCCATTTACCTGTTTGGCACAACCGATTAATACTCTGAATAATCCAAATCAACCGGATTACCAGATTCCAAGTCAACAACGAATGAAGCAGCAAATGCAAACCCAGCAGATACAACAAAAAGGTATGTTGAATCAGCAGTTAAAAACACAAACTCGCGTGCAACAGCAGCATCTGGAATCGCAGATAAATAACAATTCACAGCAAGATGTTTTTAAGGTGAAGAAAAATTATCCAAATGATCTGGATGTTGGGTCGCAGCAAGTTCTGCCTAATAACAATGGTGGAATGTTAAGTAGCAGCACAAGCAGTAGCCAGGAGCACATGCTGCAACCGAAAACCAATGGCAGCATGCTTAATTCAAACGGTCAATCGGCTCCCCTACAGCCCAATATTCCGCTGAAAACGATTGGGCCGTAAGGAAAATGGTGGATGACGCTAGCGCTCATCCACCCTGCAACACCAATACCGTCAGTCGGATAAGCTTGTGCCATCCAACATTGACCTTCGCTTAGTACGTAAAGTCCGCACCAATTTGGTCAATACGGTCGGTGCAGATGGTGTCCACTCCCCAGCGCAGCAGCGTTGCTGCTCGTTGGGGAATATTCACCGTATAAACCAGAATATGTAATCCCGCTGCTTTGAGTTCTAGCACCCGCGCTTCATCCAGCAATTTATGATTCAAGTGAATGGAAACACAGCCCAGGCGAGTGGTTAGCTCGCTCCAGTCGTCACGCCATTCATCAAGTAACAAGCCTCGCGGTAACTCGGGAACCGCCTGTTGTGCCGCTTCCAGCGCTTCGATAGAAAACGACGACAGTAACGGTGCCGTTTGCCCCTGCCACAACTCTGCTGCTGCCAGCGCGATCACTTTTCCGGTTTGTGCATCGGTGCCCGTAGTCGGTTTGATTTCAATGTTTGCCATCATCGCGTGTTGCTGACAACGCGCCGCGACTTGCGAAAGCAGCGGTAATGGCTCGCCTTTAAACTCACCGCTAAACCAGCTTCCGGCATCGATTTTCAGCAGTTTATCCCACGGTAAATCGCCCGCTATCCCCCAGCCGTTACTGGTGCGTTCCAGAGTGTCGTCATGCAGCAGGAAGATTTGCCCATCTTGTGAAAGCTTGGCATCAAACTCAATCATGGTGTGGCCGTAACGCGCGCCGACATCAATCGCCGCCAGGGTGTTTTCCGGTGCCAGTTTGCCACCGCCGCGGTGTGCGGCAACTTTTGGGTAAGGCCAGTGACTCATAAACGTTGTCCATTTTCTTTTTCAAAGAAATGTAGATGATTTTCAGGTAGATGCAGCCATAACGTGCTGCCGGGCTGCGGGCGATCCTGATGCGCAAGGCGCACCACCATTTTCTGCTCGCCCCAGCGCCCGTGCACTAAATTATCCGCACCCAGCATCTCCAGCGTGTCGACCATAAACGGCACGCCGCCTGCGGTTTGTGAGCTTAGCGTAATATGTTCCGGGCGGATACCCAGCGTCACCGCTCGCCCCTGAGGCCTGCTCTGCGCGCTCCCCAACGGCAGCGCCATGCCGCCTGACAGTTCAAAACGCGTGCCGTCAGCACTGATAATACCTTCCAGCAAGTTCATGGCAGGCGAGCCGATGAAACTCGCCACAAAGCGGCTTGCCGGGCGTTCGTAAACCTCCACTGGCGTCCCGATTTGTTCGGCGACACCTTTATTCATCACCATCACACGTTGCGCCAGGGTCATCGCTTCGACCTGATCGTGGGTGACGTACAAACTGGTGGTTTTCAGGCGGCGATGTAATTGCTGCAACTCCAGACGCATTTGCACGCGCAGTTTCGCATCAAGGTTGGAGAGCGGTTCATCGAAAAGGAAAACCGCCGGGTCACGCACGATGGCTCGCCCCATCGCCACGCGCTGGCGCTGCCCGCCGGAAAGCTCACGCGGGCGGCGTTTGAGCAAGCCATCCAGTTCCAAAATGCGCGCCGCTTCCACCACTTTTTGCTGGATATGCGCTTTGCCCATACCGCGGATTTTCAGGCCCCACGCCATGTTTTCTTCCACGCTCATATGCGGGTAAAGCGCGTAGTTCTGGAACACCATCGCAATGCCGCGCTCTTTCGGTTCCATTTCAGTCACGCGCTGGCGGTCTATCCAGATGTCGCCGCTGGTGACGCGCTCAAGCCCGGCAACCATGCGCAGCAACGTAGATTTTCCACAGCCCGACGGGCCAACCATCACGATAAATTCACCGTCTGCCACATCCAGCGTTAAGGGTTCAATCACCTGGGTTTTGTTGTCCCAACTTTTGCTTACTGCCTGTAATTTTAGTCCTGCCATGGTTTACTTCTCACTATCAACAAGGCCACGCACAAACGCACGTTGCATGGCTAAAACGATAATTACTGGGGGGATCAGGGTCAGCAGCATCGCCGCCATAACCTGGTTCCACTGGGTCGAACCTTCGCCGGAAGACATCATGCCTTTGATACCCGCCACAGCAGTGCCGAGGTTGACGTCGCTGATAATCAGCAACGGCCACAGATACTGGTTCCAACCGTAGATAAAGGTGATGACGAACAGCGCCGCCAGATTGGTTTTTGAAAGCGGCAGCACAATGTCGCGGAAAAAACGCATTGGCGAT
>DATERH010000292.1:0-25394 GCA_035271785.1 Buttiauxella sp. | reverse complement strand
GGTTGGTGGCATCATGTCGCCGATTCAGAAAAAAGAGAACTACGACCCGGCGTTTAGTGCCGCGGTTAACATCGCATCTGCCCCAACGGGTATGCTGATTCCACCAAGTAACTCACTGATTGTTTACGCAACGGTTGCAGGCAGCGTCTCTATCTCCGCCTTGTTCATGGCCGGTTATATCCCAGGTATTCTGTGGGGCTTAGGCGTGATGCTGGTTGCGGGTTTCATTGCTAAACGCCGCGGTTATGTTGCAGACCGTTCTGCAAATAAAGGCCAGACACTGCGTATTCTGTTTGATGCGATTCCAAGCCTGATGATGATTGTCGTTGTTATCGGCGGTATTCTGGGTGGCGTATTTACGGCAACCGAAGCATCAGCCATTGCGGTGGTTTATTCTCTGGTTCTGGGCATTATTTATCGCAATATTAAAGTAGAAGATTTGCCGCAGATATTCCTCGCGACAGCGAAAATGACAGCGATTGTTATTTTCATGCTGGCAGCGTCGTCTATCATGTCGTGGGTAATGGCATTTACCAAGATCCCAGCACTGATTGCTTCAGGTCTACTTTCAGCGACAGACAGCTTTATCGTCATTCTGCTTATTATGAACGTGGTATTGCTGCTGGTGGGCACCTTTATGGACCCAACGCCTGCGGTATTAATCTTCACCCCAATCTTCCTGCCAATTTGTATGCAATTTGGTATGGACCCAGTGCAGTTCGGCATCATGATGGTGTTTAACTTGTCGCTCGGCACGATTACGCCGCCAGTTGGGCCAATCTTATTTACCGGCTGTAAGGTGGGGGATATTAAGATTGAGCGCGTGATCAAACCGCTGTTGCCATTCTTCGCGGTGATTGCAGTGGTGTTGATGTTGGTGACCTACTTACCGGCTGTCTCCATGGCGTTGCCACAGAGCATGGGTCTGGTGAAATAAACGAAGGGTGTTTGATACAAATATCTTTCACAGTCTGGCGGGGTTTCCCCGCCAGACTTTTTTACGTTTTGACGTAGCGGATAGGCCCCATCAAAAGAGGGCGCTTTCATATTCTCACTAAAAAATGAAATGATGTTTTAAAAAAACAACCATGCAAATAATCAACTAATTAATTGATTTTAAATGCTTTTTAAATAGAGATATGCAAATACCACTCATTGAGATGTGTGATGAGTGTCACAAAATGATTGATTAATGTGATGAGTGTCTTATTATGTGCACATAACGAACAACACCTGTAAAAATAAAAACTGGAGTTCACCATGAAAGTGCGCAAAATCCTGAAAGGCATGATCAAAAGTTACTGCAAAAACTTTAAAGAAGCCTTTAAAGACATACCGCCAGGCGCAATGTACTAAGAGCAAGCGCTGATGAAAAAAACCTGCTGAGGCAGGTTTTTTTGTGTCCAAAATTCGCCGTAAAGCTTGAAATCACGATTCCGGACCTGCCATGCAATCAGGTACAGGATCGACTCGCCACATTGGAAAATTTGAAGAACTCTGACGGTAGAAAGTATGACGACAGAGAAACAACGGCCTTTTTCATCCCCTCGTTTAATTTCCGCACATCGGGAGCGTCATTAAGACTCACTCGTCCTGACTCGCGAAACAGACGGGGACGACAAAACGGAAACAGCTGCCGTACGGTATATTGTTTTGCGCTTTAAGCGTCCCCCGATGCCGCCCTATGATGGAATGGCTGATGGTCAGCCCCATCCCCATTCCCTGTGCTTTTGTGGTGTAAAACGAGTCAAAAACGCGCTGACCTACGTCAGGTGCTAACCCGATTCCATTATCCGTAATGCAAAACTCCACGGAACCCTCATCAGGATTAAGGGTTGAAATTTTTAATGTGCGTGTGCGATCGGTCACTTCAGCCATGGCTTCAATAGCGTTAATCACAAGATTAATTAGCACCTGCTGGATTTGAACGCTGTCACCCAAGATAAAGCTGTGTGCCGCCTTCAAGTCGTAATCAACGGCCACCTGTCTTAGTTCAATTTCACTACGCGACAGCGTCATGATATGGCGCACCAGAAAGTGCAAATCGATACGGCAGAAAACAGGTTCTTGCTTGCGTGTCAGGGTCTGGAGACTACGAATGATTTCCCCTGCACGCTGCCCTTCGGCCACAATCTCTTCAAGGCCTACGCGAATATTGTCATACCTTATCGGGTCATGATTTAGCCAGCGCAGACTGGCTCCGGCATTGGAAACTATCGACATAAGCGGTTGATTAATTTCGTGAGCGATAGAGGAGGTTAACTGACCAACCGTGGTGGCTCGGGAGACTCGCGCCAGTTCTGCCTGGGCCACCCTGACGGCGTCTTCTGCTTGTCGCTGGGTCGTGATGTCGGTGATGGTGCCGTAGTATTCATAAATTTCCGTGCCCACCCCGACTGGGCTACCGATGCCTAAAATGTAGCGCACATTGCCATCGGCATTGATAATACGAAATTCTGCTTTAAGGGTTAGCCCGTCGCGCACGCCATCAGTTACCACATCGCTGATGCGGTCATAGTCATCCGGGTGAACAAAAGTAAAAAACTCCGCCATGGAGAACATTTTAAGTTTTTCCGGCAGACCGAGAATGCGGGCGTACTCTTCGGACATAAACATCAAATCTTGTTTCAGCTCCCAGCGCCAGCTTCCGGTATGACTTATCTGTTCCCCCAACATGAGCGATGTCTGGCTTGCCCTGAGCTCTTTTTCAACCCGCCTGCGCTGAATATTTTCCTCCAGCAGTTCGGCATAAAGCCGTGCCGTTTCGAGCGCGACGGCAGCATGGGCACCGAGCAGATTGACGACTTTTGAATGATCCGCAGTAAAGACTTCAGGCATTAAGCGGTTTTCGAGGTACAACACGCCGACCAGTCGCGCCTGCTTAAACATCGGCACGCACAGTACGGCAGCGCCGGAGGTCACAAAATAAGGGTCGTGTGAAAAGGGGCCGAACTCTTCGGGTTTCCCGGTACGTATTTCCTGACCGGTGCGGATAACGGCCGCCAGCACCGACAGCGGCATGTCGGTCGCCATCGGCATATCTTTCATGATGCGTACTTGTATCCCGTCACTACTGGTCTGTGCGCTGGCTTCAATTTCAGGAATATTGTTATCCAGAACGCGAATCAACAAACCGCGCTGCGCACCCGCACGCTCCAGTAACATGGTCAAAAGTATTTCAATAAGCCGTTCAAGATTGATCTCTTCTGACAGTGCGCGTGAGGCTTTAATAACGCTTTGTAAATCGCGAATTTCTTCGTTTTGGGCAAATGCGATGGTGTTATAAGGCGTTGTTTGAGCAGTTGAAACTAAATGAGGCCAGGTCAGCTTAAGCTGATTCACTTTGGCTTGTGCGCCATAGCGCCCCCAGGCCGCTACCGCCCCCCGCAAATGCGCATCTGCGGTTGTGCTGTAACCACAACTGAGTGCGAAGCGCCCGGCAAGCTCATGGGCCAGCGCGTTACTGGGATGAAAGCCGCCTTCCCGGGAGAGTCGCACTGCTTTTTCATACTGCTCCAGCGCAATGCTGTTCATGCCATCAAGACGGACAATTTCTGCATACACCAGCGCTTCTTTATCGGCGAACGTTCCTGGGTTGATGCGCGCCCACAGGGCAATTTTGTGGTAATGGATTTCCAGCTTACGCCGATCCTGCGCGTTAAATGTTTCCGGTGTCAGTTGAACGGTTAGTGTCAGCGCGCTGTAGAGATGCAGATCCAACAAGTGGATGTGCCCTGGAGCTGACCACGCAAAAGATTGAGCCTGTTCCAATGCATCCTGTGCCTGCGAATATTCGCCCGCGGTAAAATACGTCATCCCCCGGTAGAGCCAGAACCAAAAAATCAGGGTGGACATGTGCTGCGGTGCTTGCTCTGGAAAACCCGGTAACAGTGCGTCAGGCAGTGCGTTGGCGCTATCCCAGGTTGTGGAGGGTACTTTGCGTAAGTGCTCAACGTAATGCCGCTGAACCAACAAAATGCGCTCCACATCCTGGAAGTCAGTTTTTCTCACGAAGGCCAGCCCGCGTTCGATGCTGGTCAGCACGTTATCGAGATGCTCGCCCTGGCGTAAAAAGTTAATCACCTGATGGCAGATAGCAAAGGAGGCAACCGTCAAATCACCGTGCGTGACTGCGGAATTAAAGCAAGCTTTAGCGCATTCGGTGGTGTAAGAAAGGGGTTGGGTCCAGACGCTGACTTGATCAAGGGGCAGCAACGTTTTTGCTTCATAAGTGCTATAGCCGTGGCGTTCAACCAAATCACGCGCCAGCACCGCGTATTTGAAACCAAGCTGATATTCCGTATATCGTTCGCTAATCAGTACGCCGAACCAACCCATGGCCGACGTTGAGGCGCCGGTAATACCGCGCTCCAGTGTCAAATGCAGCATCTGGCAAAGTAGCATGAAGTGCAGATTCGGGCAGTTGAAGCTGGCGAACACACTGGCGCTGGCAAGCAGATTCATTATGGCTTCGGTTTGGCCGTCCGTCATTTCTGGCAACTGATGAAACAGCACGGCAGGATTCTCACCAATACGGTCTTTAAGTGCTTGCCAGGTCGCATCGCATTCTGCCGAGTGGGGATTTCGAGTCAGCGCAATACCAGAAACGCTAAGCCAGCATAAGGTGGTTTCCAGCGCCAGACGCAGATCAGACTGGCGCATATGGATTTCCGCCAGGAGGTTTGCCGCGGTTATTTTTTCGGTAAGCCCACCGCAGGATCCCAGCAACCTGTCGCATAAACGCTTTGCGATGACCAGATTTCCAAGTAAAAACTCGCACTCGGCTTCTTCAAGATTTAATCGAAGATCGGGTGTGCTTTCAGGCATGTTACCGTGCCCTGAGAGCGCACGTGCGGTCTGTAAATATCTGAGTGCCGAGAGGTAATCACCGCTACGTTTTGCTCGCTGGGCTGCCAGCATACTCAGTTCCCTGAACATATTGCGTTGTTCTGGCGGCTGGACGCACTCAATGGCGGCCGATACGTGGTGAATGGCGCGGAATAACACTTCATTGCCTGCCATCTGTCGTGACGTTTCAGCCAGAAGGCTTGCGGTGGTGATATGCACATAACCTTTTTGGGCGACATCCAGCAGGGAGAAAGCGGCTTCTTGTACGCGATCATGGGTAAATGCCCAACTGTCCCTGGAAAGTGTGATCAGTTGTGCGGTAACTGCGGGATGCAACTGATAGCGGATATCGGCATCGGAAATGCACAGCACCTGGCTGATAGTGGCCAGTTCGCCACGATTCCCCAAACAGGCCAGACTACCCAGCAGCTTACGGGTTTTACCCGGCATTTTCCCGAGCTGCTGTAGTACCAGACTCGCCACGTTTTCGGTGTAATGGCGTGCCTGGATAGCGGGCAAATCATAGTGCCACTTACCCTGGTATTTGTTATGTGTCACCAGGCCATCTTCAACAATACGTTTGAAGAACTCATTTAAAAACAGTGGGTTTCCGCCGGTTTTGTCATGTATGAGTTTGGCCAGAACGCTAATGTCGGTGGTGCGTTGTTGAAATACCTCGGTCAGCCAGCGGGTGACGTCTTTAACGGAAAGCGGTGCAGGGATAATTTCGATATTCCGTTGTGCGGCGTTCTGGAGGAGGGTCTGCGCCAGGGAAGTGTTGCCTGTTGCTTCAGTCTCACGCTGGGCCACCACTATCAGCAGTGGCAGTGTGCAGCTGTTCTTCAGTAACGATTCCAGCACCTGGAGACTGGCAGCATCAATCCATTGAATATCATCAATAAGTAAGACCAGTGGAGCGCCCGGCAAAGTAAAAGCAGTGACCAGAGCGGATATCATGTAATTAAAGCGCGCTCTGGCATCGGTTGAAATCGGGTTGGGGAGGTGGCAGGATTTATGCTCCAGTAACAGCCCTAATTCAGGGACAAAACTCACAGCCAGGCGTTCGTAACCTTCCAGTGCGCGTGACAGCCGGGTTTTCCTGATGGCCACTTCTTCGCCAGGTGCTCCCAGCAACGTGAGCGTCAGCGTCCGGAAAGCCGTGGATAACACCCCATAAGGCAGCGAGGATGAGAACTGGTCAACTTTTCCCACAGCCAGTAGATTGCGCCTGGTCTGCAACTCTTGCAGGGCAGAAGCAATCAGCGAGGATTTACCGATACCCGATGGGCCGCGGATGATGACCAGCGTGTGTGTGCCGCTGCGATTCACCTCATCAAACGCGGCAAGCAACTCACCCGTCCGGGGGTGGGCAGTATAGAGCGTATCCGCCAGATGGACTTCGGGTGACCGGTCTTGTAAGCCCGGTGTGAAAGGTGTGATTTCGTTGTCTTCGGTCAGGATCGCCTGGCAGCGACGCAAATCGGCGATCAAGCCATCAATCGTCTGGTAGCGGTTATCTGGCGACTTCGCCAGTAAACGAAGGATAACGGTGGAAAGCATTGCAGGTACCGTTTCACGCATTAAATGCGGCGGTTGAGGTTCCGAGGCAATGTGGTGATGCGCCCATTGTGCAGGGTCACCTTCGCTGAGATCAAAAGGCAGTACGCCGGTCAGCAGTTCATAAAATACAATGCCGAGGCTGTAAAGATCACTGCGACTGTCTATCGGGCGGTGGGTACGAGTGGTGTGTTCAGGCGACATATACGCAAGCGTACCGCCAGAAAACGAAAGCCGAGCCTGTTTCAACTCTTCCGAGGTGCCTGTCGTCAGGCCAAATCCTGCAAGGCGGCAGAATGAATCACCGTGAAGGAAAATGTTCCCCGGTTTAATGTCGCCGTGAATCAGATTCAGCATGTGCATTTGACGTAGCGGAAGGCATATCCGTATCGCCAGCTCGATGAAACTGGCAATGCATGCTCTCGGCTGCCTCATGATGCGAGCCAGGGATTCAAAGTCCAGCGTCGGATAAATCAGCGCGTAACGGCCACGATATTGGGTGCTGGCTGCGGGTTTAATGGCCCAGCTATCGGATAAATACGAACGCAGTGAAAACTCATTTTTGAGCAGTTGGGTGGCGTCCGATTCCGTCTCATCACTCACCGCCGTGGCGAGAATAAAAACCCCGTTTGATAAAGCGTGCCGCCCTTTCATCCAGACAATGCTGCCTTCGGTGACCAGCGGAGTAAAAATCACATCATCTTTAAATGCAAAGATCTGCCCATCCTGGATTTCTGGAAGAAGGGAGTATTCAGGCGGTATCAGCTTGTGAATCATTGAGATCTCTCGCAGTGAGCGGTCTTATCAGGGGTTAGGTGTTTTCTTCTGGTCTGATTGCTTTCTGTAAATGATTAAGCAGGACTTCAATGTCGATTGGCTTACGCAAAAAAGCAACGGCGCCAAGACTGATGGCAAACCGTTGCATGTTTTCATCCCCATGTCCGGATATAAAAATAACCGGGGGGGGTGTCGCGTAAGTCTTTATTTCTTCATAAAAATCAAATCCACTTATTCCTTTAAGCTTAATATCAATAATCATAAGCGAAACGTCGCAAAGCGCATTTTTCTCGTTTAAAAATGCCTCAGCGGACTCGAAGGTACACGTCAAATATCCGTCTGAATGCAGCAAGTTGCTCAACCCACTACGAACGGCGCGCTCATCATCAACAATGGCAATACGCTGCGACAACTTCATGCAGTAATTCCTCTGACCATTTATCTCTACCGCGGGGGAACCTCAGGAGGTTCCGGGGCCTGTGCAGGCGGGGGAGTTCCGCTTATTTGTGGAACGCATTCATGGCGAAACCATGCCAGCGTAAAGGGTTGGCGGCTAACCAGACGCCGGGTAATAGGGATGATTTGTTCGCCAACCAGCATGCCGAACAGACCCAGCAGCGCAATAACGGGAGGTGCCGGAGAGCGAACATCCAGTGCGGCATAAATAACCCCTGCCAGCAGACCGAGCACCAGAGAAATAATCCAGATCTTCATGTTTTACCTCCTCGCCGTGCAGGCGGTATTTAACGATGCTGTCGCGGCGGGTTGTGCCGGGCATGTGTGAAGCGCGGTGGTGTGCACTGGCTCCAACAACTGCACAGTAATCTGCTCGCCAATAAGCATGCCTAACAATCCCACAAGCGCAATGGCTGGAGGTGCCGGGGAGCGAACTTTCAGCAGGGCATAAATCAGGCCAATCAAAACACCTGCAGAAAGTGACAGTAATTCTGCACTCATGTTTATCTCCCGAAAAAAAGCTGACCAGTCTTTACTGGCCAGCTTCTGCTGATTAACGTGCAGCAACCGGTGGCAGGGTTTCGTGCTGGCTTTTCTGGCGAGAAGGGGCTTTATGCACCATGGTGTAGGCGTAATCCACACCCATGCCGTAAGCGCCAGAGTGCTCACGCACGATATCCATCACGGCGTTGTAAGTCTCTTTGCGTGCCCAGTCACGCTGCCATTCCAGCAACACTTGCTGCCAGGTTACCGGGACAACACCCGCCTGAATCATGCGCTGCATGGCGTACCCGCAACGATGATTGTGCCGCTGAAGTGGTCACGAATTTCCTTACGGAATAATTCGGTAAATACCGGAGCATCATCCCAATCCGCCTCAACAAGATGCAGATAGCCGATACCCTTGCTTTGCAGATATTGAGCCGCTTCGAGAATAGTCGGCAGGATGTCCGGGCATGCCATACCGCGAGCCGTTAAAAATGGTGCAAGACGAATAGCGGTGCGGCTGGCCCCGACTTCATCACTGACTGCGTCAACGACTTCCTGCATAAAGCGCAGCCGATTAGCCCTTGATCCACCGTATTCGTCAGTGCGGGAGTTTGAGGTAGTACGAAGAAACTGATCCACTAAGTAACCGTTCGCGCCGTGGATCTCAACGCCATCGAAACCCGCACGGATAGCACGGCGGGCAGCATGACGAAAATCCATAACGATTTGCTTAATTTCCGTCAGCGTCAGTTCGCGGGGGGTTGGGCAATCAACCATCTCACCGTGCCCTGTTACTGGGTCTACTTTCCAGATTTGCCCCTCAAATGGCTCGGCAGACGGCGCCACTGGCAGCTCTCCATTGTGAAAATCACTGTGGGACATGCGGCCGACATGCCACAACTGGAGGAAAATGCGTCCCCCCTGTGCATGTACCGCTTCGGTAACCTTCTTCCAGCCTTCCACCTGGGCTTCGCTGTGAATACCTGGAGTAAATGAGTAGCCCTTACCCTGCGGCGTAATCTGAGTGGCTTCTGTCACGATTAAGGCCGCCGAGGCACGCTGAGAGTAATATTCTGCATTGAGGTCATTTGGAATATCACCAGGCTGACTGCTGCGTGCCCGGGTCATAGGAGCCATGACCACCCGATGAGAAGCGCTTAAACCGGCGAATACCACGGGGCTGAAAAGTGTTGCGGGTGCGTTCACGATGAAAATCTCCTGAATCCGAATAAAGTTCGGTAAGTTTGTCGTTCAGGAAACCAATTGATAATTGGGCTACCATTTAATGGATTTTCAAAAAAAATGGAATAATCATGGATAACCTCGGTGACATTCGCTTATTTGTCGAAGCGGCTCAACTTGGTGGGCTTTCATTGGCGGGCCGTAAACTGGGTTTGTCGCCAGCGGCAGCTAGTGCGCGGCTGCATAAACTCGAAGCTTCGCTGGCCACTCGCTTATTTGAGCGCACGACCCGGCAGTTGCGACTGACTGACGAAGGCAGAGTCTATCTTGAGCACTGCCGTCAGGCTCTTCAGGCGCTTGATGAGGCACGAGCCGCCCTGTCTGTGGAAAAAAAAGAGATTCGTGGAAAAATTCGAATTTCGGCTACGTCTGACTTTGGCCGTAACGTACTTAATCAGTGGCTTGATGATTTTACGCTCCTGCACCCACAGATAGTGTTCGCGGTGCAACTGTCCGATTCACTCTCTCAATTGGTGGCAGATGAAGTCGATTTGATAATCCGCTTTGGTGTGCTGCCGGATAGCTCGTTGATTGCCCGACAGCTAGCGACTAATCGTAGGGTACTGTGTGCAGCGCCCAGCTATCTGGAACTCAGAGGCATTCCTGAACATCCGCGAGAGTTAGTGGATCATGACTACATCGTTGCCGGCCAGGCTGGCTGGTCGAATGAATGGCGATTGCGACGTGGTGAAGAAGAAATCTTATTCAAGGTACCGCTGGATAAGGCACGGGAAACTAATGACGGTGCCCTGGCACGCCAGTGGGCCGTCAATGGTCACGGTATTGTACTTAAATCAGTCTGGGACGTAAGAGAGGATCTGGCCGCTAAGCGACTTATCCTGCTGATGCCAGACTGGCAAAGTGCTGAAGCGCCGTTGCACGCGCTTTATCCGCGTAGTCGCTATATGCCGCCACGGGTGCGGGCACTGCTGGACTTCTTGCGCGAACGGTTTGATGCTGCGTCAGCACAGATGCCATTTTAAAAAATCTGAACGAGTGTATTAGGCAGTTGAGGCGATTTCCCACAAATACTTTTTTGCATAACAGCTGATGTTCTCTTCACGCCCTGAGACATTCGACAAGTTTTTTATGGCTTCAATAAAGGCGAATTTCGCGCTTATGCCCACGCACCTCAGGGGAACAATGATAATTTTGCTGGAGATGCTCAAGTAATTTGCGAACGGTGGCCAAGTAAAATGCGAATGGGTAGTCCAGTCAGATGCAATTTCGCAGTAGCGAATTGGCCTGGTATAGCGGGTTCAACTATTTGTATGCCGCATTATTCCTGATTCTGGAGCTCAATTCTTGTTTGTAGTCAAAATCCATTTTGGCACTATCAGGTACGATAATTCACCTATTTTGTCATTCGACTGCGTTCAACATTTTGATATACAAACGGTTAGTTAGGCTGGTCAACGTAATGCTGGTTGTTGCGGTACTGGCGCCCGTACTTTTGAGCGTCTATCTGGCACACCACAGAGCCGAACAACGTTATCATGAGGAACTGGATCACTTTGCCGCACGGGCGATAGTTCGCGCCAATCAGATAATCGGGCAAATATACCAGGCCGTAGATGAAATAAAATCGCATCATTATGAAGGCTGTTCGGACGCCGACTATAACGCTATGCGCGACATCACCCATAATTATGGTTTCGTGAGCGGCGTGTTCTATCAGCAGAACGGCTACATTACTTGCTCGTCGCTTGAAAAATTCAACCACGGTGAAACGCTCGGTAAACCTGATTATGCAGATCCGGGTGGATTTAGTCTCTGGTATGAAAGTACCGCCCTTCATGCTTTTCGGCACCCCATGCTATACATCGGCAAATCACCCTATATTGTGGGCATAGAACCTCAGTCATTGATTGATGTGATCCCTTTCGGTAATCAGCCCATCAATATCGCGATGGTTGGTCTTGATAGCCAACAAATAATCGTCAGTAACAGTCCGTTAAACCCTGAAATCTGGCTGTCTTCTCTGAAGGCGGGTGTCAACGAATTTCAGAACCAGGGTATCACTTATGCTATCTCTCGTGATGACAAGCGGGGAATGGCGATGATTACCTGGATGACATCGTCCCCAATTACCCAGTACTGGTATCTGAAGTTGATTATCTGGTTACCTGTCGGTATTGCGTTTAGTCTGGCCGCCCGTTGGTACATCAATCGCCTGTTACGCCGCTCACGGTCACTGCGCACAAGCGTCGTGTACGCCCTCAAAAACCGTGAATTTAGCGTGGAGTATCAGCCAATCATCGATTTGCGAAACGGCAGGACTGTCGGGGCTGAAGCACTGGTACGCTGGAAACAGCAGGATGGTTCCTGGATACGCCCGGATATTTTTATCCCGCTGGCAGAAGAAACGGGGCTTATTACGCAAATAACTGAGCAGGTGATTGACAATCTTTTCCTCGATCTGGGTGAGTGGCTGCATAACCACCCGGAACATCATATCTCCGTAAACCTGTCGTCTTATGATGTCCATTCCCTGCATGTTCTGACCATGATCCAGCCTTATCTGGCGCGATATGGTGTCAAACCAGAGCAGATTGCTCTGGAGCTTACCGAGCGGAGTTTTGCTGAAATGGACGTCATCGCACCTGTTCTGGCGCAGTTACGCAAAGCGGGTCACGCCATCTATATTGATGATTTTGGCACCGGCTATTCCAGCCTCAGCTATCTGCAAAATCTGGATGTAGATGTGCTGAAAATCGACAGATCCTTTGTGAATACACTGGATGCCAAGGTGACACCACACATTATCGCGATGGCGAAAACACTCCAGATAGAGATTGTGGCAGAAGGGGTTGAGACTGTGGAACAGGCTACATGGTTGCGCGAACAGGGTGTTCAGTATGGGCAAGGCTGGCTCTACAGCAAAGCGCTGCCTAAAGAGACGTTTATCGCGTGGGTTGCTGATAACAATACTGTTAATAAGCCAATTGCTGATGGCAGTATTGTTTATGTGTCATAAGAGGGGTGCCCAATGGTCAACACTCTAAGACATGAACAGACCCTAAAAATATAGCATCTTTGAATAATCCCCATGCTAAATAAAAAATTAAAATAACGCGCTCAAGGAAACAGAACGAAGGCTTCATATAGCATTACCGGGCTAATGCGGGGTGCGTCATTCAAATCAATGGAAATGTATGTCGGGGATGTCACCCGCATTTTTGTGCGAATGAAAGAGCGTTGTTTTGAGTTCAGGGATGTTTGCGCCTGGTTACAAGCACAGGTGCAGGCGCGTGTGAAAACAGGATTATTATTCAGGGAAAGTGAAGATGGGATTCAATTCGCCATTAAATGTCGTTGACCAGGAGCTACAGCCAGCGGACTTGTTCAGGCTGGGCTGGATATATCTCTGTGGTCTGGAAGTGGATCGGGACGACAAACGGTCAGCTTACTGGTTCCGCCGGGCGGCTGAACTGGGTCATTGTGAGGCTCAGTTCGAGCTGGGCCAGATGTATCTATTAGCCCGTGGAGTGTCGCAAGACTACAAGCAGGCAGCAGACTGGTTCAGTAAGGCGGCTGAGCAGGGGCATGGTGGCGCTCAACTTAGACTGGGCTGGATGTATGACCGTGTCCCGGGAGTGGAGCGGGACTATAATCAGGCCGTCGCGTAACCCTATAAAAGGGTGTAATCAGCATTAAAATCAGGATGAATAGATAATTCATCCTGATTTTCCATAACCCCTCACTGTACTGAGCTGTTGAAATAATCCCTTCCAGATGAGTCATTCACACCAGGATATATCACGAGTGGGTACGCAGCGTACCTCTGGCCAGGACTCACGCGCAAAGTGCCAATGGAGCGCTGTGGTGGCTAAACCAAACTGACTACGATATAGCGCTTTCTTGAATCATTTTAATGTCAGCTCAGGTGCGATTACACAATCGATACATGCACTGAGGTGTTTTGGTACATCCGCATGGCAGCTGCCGATGGCATCCAGACATTCGGTTTTTACAGCAACGCCGCACAATCGTATTCACATTGTTTATGCGATGGATCGTATATATCCTTTTTATTTATAAGTGTTTATAGTGCTCATCAACAATTCAGCCAGCCCGGGGCTGATATCATAGTTATCACTCTTTCCTGTTACTGAAGGGGCTTAGTTGTCACGGATGATGGGTGTTTGCATAGTCTGGATGCTGATATGACTTTTTCTGTAGCGCGCCTGCGTGCTTTTATGGGGTCGCTGTTCACCAGCCCGGCTGCCGGGAAGAAACTGTTGGCGGACAACCACGCCCTGCGGCTGAGCAACCAGGTACTGGAAATGCTGAGCCAGCATGCCACTCTGCCTGAGGTGTTTGATGCCATGCTGCGCATCATTGATAACTATCGTCCTGGCATGTCTGGCGCCGTATTTTTGGTTTCCGATAGTGGGCATGAACTGGCTGGTTGTTCTGCGCCCGGTTTGCCTGAAACGTGGCTGAGTATTACGGCACATCTGCCGATTGATGAGCTGAATGGCCCGGCTACAGCGGCTATTCGCAGTGGTAACACCATTATTATTGAGGATGCAGCCACAGATCCTCGTTGGATGGTGCTGCGTGAGGAGGCACTTGGTCTCGGCATTAATGCTGCCTGGTCCCAGCCTATTAAAAACAATGAGGGCAAAGTCCTCGGTGTTTTTACCCTATATCAGCGGGAAGCAGCAACACCTGATGCCCATGATCTTGCCTTGCTGGCGGACTACGCCCGGCTCGCACAAATTGTCGTTGAGCGTGCGCGACTGGCCGGGGCTCTGCAAGAAAGCCAGGCACTGTATCGCCTGATAACGGAGAACAGCAACGATGTCATCTGGGCTCTGCAATATCCCACGTGGCAGTACAGCTATATAAGCCCTTCAGCGGAACGGTTGCGTGGCTGGAAGCCGGAAGAGTTGTCTGGCCAGAATCTGGATGAATTGATGCCACCGGACTCCCTGGCCATGTGTCGCGATATACTGGCAGAACATTTCCGACGTATTAACGCCGGTGATATGACGGGCCGTTTCATCCAGTTCGAGACCGAGGTTCTGCACAGAGAGGGTCATAGCGTCCCGATTGAGGTTGTGGCCACTATCATGGGCAGTCCATCCCAGCCGACTCACATTGTGGGTAGTTCCCGCGACATTACCAAACGGAAGGTAGCGGAGGATGCACTGATTCAGGCCCGGGAACAACTCGCCAACCAGTTATTGCTTTCCCAAACCCTTATCAATGCTATTCCCAGCCCGGTTTTCGCCAAAGACCGTACCGGACGCTATCTGATGTGTAACAGGGAGTTTGAGGAATACAGCGGAAAGTCACGCGAAGAAATACTCGGCAAGGACGTTTTTAATACCTGGCCGCGGGAACTGGCCCAAATCGACTTTTCGGCAGACAACGCACTCTTCTCTCAACCGCACTCCCAGGTGTATGACGCTAAGGTACCGCATCGCGATGGATCACTACGGGACGTGGTGTTTAACAGGGCGGTATTCCGCGACAACAGTGGTGAAGTGGCAGGTATCATTGGTGTCATGGCGGACATCACCGAGCGTAAAGCGGCGGAGGAAGCTATCCGGAACATGGCGTTCTTCGATCAGCTCACCGGGCTGCCCAACCGCCGGATGATGGAAGACCGGCTTGCCCAGATGCTCGAGCTGGCAAAACGAGAACACCGCAAATTGGCACTGTTGTTTGTTGACCTGGACAAGTTCAAGGCGGTCAATGACCAGCACGGGCATCAGGCGGGTGACTGGCTACTGAAGCAGGTAGCAACACGCATGAGTGCGGTACTGCGCACGTCTGATACCGTATCACGCATTGGGGGCGATGAATTTGTCATCCTCCTGCCTGATATTCACTACACAAGCGAGGCTGTTTTGGTCGCTGAGAAAATCCGCGCTGTGCTTGAAAAACCGTTTGTCATGGGCAATGGCGTGCAACTGGATATTTCGTCGAGTATCGGCGTGGTGATGTACCCCAACCTGGCGGATAATATGCGCGATTTACTGCACTCTGGCGATGAGGCTATGTACCGGGCCAAGAAGGGCGGCAGGAATGCGGTAGAAGTATTTGGTTCGCAGGTTCGAGAAGAAGAACGGTATGCACAGTATTCATGACTTCGGAACGATAAAAGAGGGGGGCGGTGCGTGTATATAGAACGCTAATCACATGAAGCCAACAACCTACTCTTTTCTTGCCTCATCCCCCCCACCATAAGCCTTTCCAATATTTCCCCAAAAACCGCCTGCACATCACAATTTCGCTCAAAAAATATCACTGTAGGTGATGGGTTCGTCCTCATTAATACGTGAGCGTTATCACATTAAACCAGCGATTTATCACGGCCTGGTCACTTTTTGTGGCGCATATCACTATTGAGGTCGCGATTTCCACTTCAAAGTGGAAAACAACTCGCTACAAACTTTCAACACCTCCCGATACCTTAAAAGCCTAACAGCGAAGAGGTACGTAGTGTGAATAACGGAGCGGTAATGGTTAATGAAGCCGGGAGTACCGAGGTGACACAGCTCGCTGAACGGGTGCTGGCGTTTATCAATACGCTGCTAAATAACAGAAATATCGCGCCGAACGCGGTGCAAGAACAGATGCTAACTTCTCATGTTCGAGCCATGGCGCATCGCTCGCTGACCGGTGAACCTTTGCCAGAAGTTGAAGAGAGTCTGTTTGAGGAAATCTCTGCTGATTCGCTGGATATGGCGAAAGAGGTGGTGGAACAGTTTGGCAATTTACCGATTGAAGAAGCTTGGTTGTTGTCAGTGCATTTCGAAGTCGCGAAAGACAATCTTTGAATAATCAGGAGTTAACGATGGAACAAATTACCGTAGTAATTGGCGACCGCCTGGGCAAAGGCCAGAAAGTGGCAGCAGGGATTGAAAAAGCGGGTGGCCGCGCAGTGGTTATTCCTGGTGTTGCCGCTGATATGAAATTGGGCGACGTGATGAAAGCAGAAAACGCCACTTTCGGTATCTCTTTCTGCGGCAGTGGTGGTGCAGGCGCTATCACTGCACAAACCAAACACGGTTACAAAGCCAAGTACGGGATGCGTTCAGTGGAAGAGGGCGTAACCGCAATCAATGAAGGCAACAATGTGCTGGGCTTCGGCTTTATGGATAAAGAAGAACTGGGCGAGCGCCTGGTGCAGGCCTGGGCCAAGAAGTACGGTAAGTGAGTATGAAAGAACACTTCTCAGAAACGGTGAGAGTGAAGGGGCGCGGCGACACTAAAGCCAAAGCCTTTGCTGACGCCCTGAATCATGTTCAGGGCTCGGTTATGAAATCGTCTCCCCATATTTTACTGCGTATTGAGCCACAGGATGTGCAGGTTGTTCAGGCGCGAGTTCTGGTGAAGAAAGAGGCATTTTTGTTCTTCTTTCTGAAGCGTGAAAAACAAATGTTCAGCGTGGAGCTGGATGTTTCCGTCAACGTTACGGCCATCAATATGGACAAAGTGGACTTCATCACATCCTAAAAATGCCCGTCATCCTTCGAGCCGCAGGTGCGTTGTCTGCACTCGCTTACCCCAGCCACTTACTTAAGTAAGCTCCGGGGATAAACGAGCTTGTCGCCTTCCTGCAACTCAAATGATTTAGGGCATACATAATCAATGAAAAGAGAAGGGCATACGCATGTTCTTAATTATATTAATAAAATCGCTAATTATTGGCGGTCTGGTTGGCGTAGGTGTTGGCGCCGGGGCTGCTCGTATGTTTCATGCGCCAACCACGCAAGGGATGGGCGCATTTCGTACTCTAGGTGAACTCAACTCCTGCGAGGGTGATCCGGCTTCACACTTCTCGTTCGGACTAGGCTTCTTCTTCAACGCGTGGGCTTCTTCTGTCGCAGCGGGTGCGTTTACCCAGGATGTTGACCATCGCATTATCCCAAACTGGGGGGCTGCTGCGCTGATGGTGAAAAACCGCAACGTTGCTGAAACCCTGCATGACCCGCGCAAGATGGCTATCGCGTGCGGCGTCATCGGCATGATTGTGGTGGCCTTCCTTAACACCACCGCTTCTGCTGTTCCTGCGGCATTACAAGTCACAGCGGTCAAGGTTCTGGTGCCTGCGGCGAATTTACTGGTTAACACCGTGATGCCCGTTATTTTCTGGCTGGCGGCGATTGATGCCGGTAAGAAATCAGGTTTCTGGGCCACGATTTTCGGCGGCTGTGCGCAGTTGATTATGGGCAACGCCGTTCCAGGTTTGGTACTCGGCATCCTGATTGGTAAAGGTGTGGAAGAGAGCGGTTGGAACCACGTTACCAAAGTGATGATGGTTGCGATTGTGGCGCTGTTTGTGCTGAGCGGTTTCTTCCGTGGATTCGACATGAAGATGATTGAGTCCTTCCATTTGACCGTGCCGAACTGGCTGGACTTAATCCACAACTCGCTGAGCGGAAAATAAGGAGCCGATGATGGAAGAGAATAAAGGTTTTTGGTACGCCGACTGGTCTTTCCCGATTTTCGTTGGCCTGCTTTCCTCCGGCGTGTTCGCCGGGACACACATGTATTACCTGTACGGAATCGGCGCATTTAACGAAGTGGCATTTGTTGCAATGCTGCGTACCGGGATTGATACCGGTGTGTATGGCGCGGTGGCCGCGTTTGGCGCCAGCTTCCTGTTTGCCCGTATCATCGAAGGATCGTTAGTGGGGATCCTGGATATCGGCGGGGCGATCCAGACCGGTGTCGGGCTGGGCGTTCCGGCGCTGTTACTCGGCGCGGGGATCGTTTTCCCGGTGGCAAACTTCGCCGCTTCACTGGCAACCGGTCTGGTGATTGGTGTGGCGATTGGCTACGTGATTATTCTGGCGCGTAAATTCACCATCAACCAGAGCAACTCGACCTACGGTGCCGACGTGATGATGGGCGCGGGTAACGCATCCGGCCGCTTCCTTGGGCCATTGATCATCCTGAGCGCGATGACCGCTTCTATCCCGATTGGTATCGGCTCTCTGATTGGTTCACTGATGTTTTACCTGTGGAACAAACCGATTACCGGTGGCGCAATTCTTGGCGCGATGCTCTTTGGGGCATTTTTCCCGATTGCTTTGTAGGCTTTAGCGGGAAACCGAAGATACCCGGGGGTGACTTCAGGGTTTGGCGTCCCTCCGGGATCCCACTCCCTGAATTTCCCCTAATAACCGGTTTCTGGAATCTTTCTGAAGGAAATAATATGTTCGACTTAATCCTACGCAACGCACGCCTGGTGGACGATACCGTTATCGATATCGCGCTCAAAGACGGCAAGATTGCTGCGTTGGGCGAGGTAACCGGTGACGCTCGCGAAGAACGTCAGCTTAACGGCGAATACTATGTCAGCGCGGGCTGGATTGATTCTCACGTTCACTGTTACCCAAAATCCCCTATTTATCATGACGAACCAGACAGCATCGGTATTCATACGGGTGTGACGACCGTGGTTGATGCTGGAAGTACCGGTGCTGACGACATTGACGAGTTTTACGAGCTGACGCGCAAAGCCGCGACCGACGTTTATGCGTTGCTGAACATTTCCCGTGTGGGGCTTATCGCGCAAAACGAATTGTCGGACATGGCGAATATCGACAAGGTTGCCGTGCGCGACGCCGTCAAACGCCACCCTGATTTTATCGTCGGTATAAAAGCGCGCATGAGCAGCAGCGTGGTGGGTGCCAACGGCATTAAGCCACTTGAAATCGCTAAAGAAATTCAGCGTGAAAACGGTGAATTACCGTTGATGGTGCACATTGGTAATAACCCGCCTGATCTCGATGAAATTGCCGATTTACTGACGAGTGGTGACATCATTACCCACTGCTACAACGGCAAACCCAACCGTATTTTGACGCCTGGGGGTGAACTGCGGGCCTCAATTTCCAAAGCGATTTCGCGTGGTGTGCGCCTCGATGTTGGCCACGGCACCGCAAGCTTTAGCTTCGAAGTAGCGAAAATCGCTATCAGCAAAGGTATTTTGCCGCACACCATCAGCTCTGATATTTATTGCCGTAACCGCATTAACGGCCCGGTGCATAGCCTCGGCGTGGTGATGTCTAAATTCCTTTCTATTGGTATGTCTCTGCCACAAGTTATTGATTGTGTTACCGCTCATGCAGCCGATGGACTGCGCCTGGTCAACAAAGGGCGTCTATCGGTGGGGCTTGATGGCGACTTGACCATTTTTGCCTTGCGTCGTCAGCCGATGCTATTTACTGACTCAGAAAGTCAAACACTCCAGGGCGAGCAGTTACTTATCGCGCTCGCTGCGGTTCGTGCCGGGAAGTGGTTTGACTCCGAAAAAGAGGAAAAATAATATGTCTTCGATTTATGAAAAATACAATTTAAAACAAGTGATTAACGCATCTGGCCGCATGACTGCGCTGGGTGTTTCTACTCCGCGTGCAGAAGTGGTTGAGGCGGTGACCACCGGCATGAATCATTACTTTGAAATGAAAGACCTGGTGAACAAAACGGGGGAATACATCGCAAAATTGCTCGATGTTGAAGCGGCGACCGTGGTGTCTTGCGCCTCTGCGGGTATTGCCCAATCCGTGGCGGCAGTGTTAGTAAAAGATAATTCCTGGCTGATTGAAAACCTGCATGCCACACCGCTTGAGAATAACGAAATCGTGCTGCCAAAAGGCCACAACGTGAACTTCGGCGCGCCAGTGGGCACCATGGTTTATCTCGGCGGCGGTAAAGTCGTTGAAGCCGGTTACGCCAACGAATGTTCTGCCGATCAACTGGCCGCTGCCATTTCCCCGCGCACCGCCGCCATTCTGTATATCAATTCTCACCACTCAGTGCAGAAGAGTATGCTCAGCGTTGAGCAGGCGGTTGTAGTGGCTCGCAAACATAACCTGCCGTTAATTGTTGATGCGGCGGCGGAAGAAGATTTGGAGTGTTACTACCGTGCCGGTGCAGATCTGGTGATTTACAGCGGTGCTAAAGCAATTGAAGGCCCAACCAGTGGCCTGGTGATTGGCAAAGCGCAGTATGTCGAGTGGGTGAAATTGCAAACCAGCGGCATTGGCCGTGCCATGAAAGTCGGCAAAGAAGGCATTCTTGGCCTGACTTGCGCCATCGAGCACTATTTGACGGCAGCAAAAGAAAGTGGCGCACAGATGTCTGAAAAAATGACGCCGTTTATCGATAGCCTCAACACCCTTGATGGCATCAATGCCCGTGTCGTGTGGGATGCCGCTGGTCGCGATATCGCGCGGACTGAAATCAAGTTCAACGAATCCGTGATTGGCATCAGTACGGTGGAATTAGTCAGTGCGCTCAAACAGGGCGAGTATGCGATTTTCTTCCGGGGCTACAAGGCCAACGAAGGAATTATTGAAGCCGATGTGCGCAGCGTGAGTCCACAACAGCTAGAGATTATTTATCACTGCATTAAAGCATTGGTAAGCAAGGAGAAGCAGGCATGAAACTGACTCCGAATTTTTACCGTGACCGTGTTTGCCTGAACATGCTGGCGGGCTCGAAAGAGAACGCAAAAGAGATTTATCAGGCGGCAGAAGGTCACGTGTTGGTCGGTGTGCTTTCCAAAAACTATCCGGATGTTGCCAGTGCCGTAGCTGATATGCGCGAGTACGCGGCATCGATTGAGAATGCACTTTCCGTGGGCCTGGGTGCAGGCGACCCGAACCAGTCAGCCATGGTTAGCGAAATCTCTCGTCAGGTGCAGCCACAGCATGTAAACCAGGTGTTTACTGGCGTGGGGACTTCCCGTGCGTTACTTGGGCAAAGCGAAAGCGTGGTAAACGGCCTGGTCTCTCCAACCGGAACGGTCGGCATGGTAAAAATCTCCACCGGCCCGCTGAGTTCTGGTGCAGCAGATGGTATTGTGCCCGTCGAAACGGCGATTAAGTTGCTGAAAGATATGGGTGGCAGTTCCATCAAATACTTCCCGATGGGTGGGCTGGAATGCCGTGATGAGTTTGAAGCCGTTGCCCGTGCTTGTGCAAAATACGATTTCTGGCTCGAACCGACAGGCGGCATTGATCTGGAAAACTATGAGGAGATCCTCAAGATCGCTCTGGACGCGGGAGTGAGCAAAATCATTCCGCATATTTACAGCTCGATTATTGATAAAGCGAGCGGTAACACCCGTCCGGAAGATGTGCGTACTTTGCTGGATATGACGAAGAAGTGGGTTGGCTAAGTGTCGCGGGCGCTAATCCCGCCCGATTAACGAAAGGAAACAGCAGTGAGATTCCCAAACCAACGTCTGGCTCAGTTGTTTGAGATGCTACAAAACGAGACGCTGCCCCAGGATGAACTGGCGCGGCGTTTGACTGTTTCTACGCGCACCGTGCGTGCGGATATCACTGCCTTAAATGCATTAATGGCCGAGCATGGCGCGCAATTTGTTCTGAATCGCGGCGCAGGCTACCAACTCAACATTACCGACATGGCACTCTACCAGGTGCTTCAGCAGCAGCCTTCACGCCAGTTGCGCATCCCACGTAACTCACCGGAACGGGTGCATTATCTGGTGGTGCGCTTTCTGACCTCCGCATTTTCTTTAAAACTCGAAGATCTGGCAGAAGAGTGGTTTGTTAGCCGTGCGACTTTGCAAAGTGATATGGCAGAAGTGCGCGACTGGCTTGCTCGCTACAATCTGACCATTGAAACGCGCCCGCGCCATGGCATGAAGTTGTTTGGTAGCGAAATGTCGATACGCGCCTGCCTCACCGAACTGCTCTGGCAACTGACGCAAGAAGACAGTGATAGTCCATTATTGACTGAAGAGTCCCTTAATGCTGGCGTGCCGGAACTACTGGCAGCAGAGTTGCACAACTGTTTCACGCGCTGCCGTATCCGCCTGACTGATGAAGGCGAACAGTTTATTCGTTTGTACTGCGCCGTTGCGGTGCGGCGTATTAGTGAAGGTTACCCACTGCCGGAGTTTAGCGCCGACAATGTCGACGAAGCCGTACGCGAAGCTGCGCGGCAAATCACCGTGCTGTTGCAGACTCTGGCCGGTAAACCACTTTCGGAAGCGGAAGAACAGTGGCTGCAAGTGCATATCGCCTCACGCCAGGTGCAAGAAGTGGCCCCGAGTGCCATTAGCGCCGACGATGACGAAGCGCTGGTGAACTACATTCTCAGTTTCATTAACAACAACTATAACTACAACCTGCTGACAGATAAGCAATTACGGGCTGATTTGCTTACGCATATCAAAACGATGATCACCCGCGTACGTTATCAAATAAACATCCCCAATCCCCTGCTAGGCAATATCAAACAGCACTATCCGATGGCTTATGACATGACGCTTGCGGCAGTGTCGAGTTGGGGTAAATACACGCCTTTTGTCATTAGCGAAAACGAAATTGGTTTTCTGGTGCTGCATATTGGTGTCGGGCTGGAACGCCATTACAACATTGGGTATCAGCGTAACCCGCGTGTGCTGTTGGTTTGCGATACCGGTAATTCAACGGTGCGCATGATTCAGGCGATGTTGCTGCGCAAATATCCGCAGATAGAAGTCACAGATATCATTTCGCTACGCGACTACGAACAGCTCGAAAGTGTTGAGGAAGATTTTGTTATCTCTACCATCAGAGTGACAGACAAAGCGAAGCCTACTGTGGTGGTCGCTCCGTTCCCGACGGAGTATCAGCTTGAACAGTTAGGTAAGCTGGTGCTGGTGGATCGTACGCGCCCGTATATGCTGGAAAAATTCTTTGATGCCAGCCATTTCCGTGTCATTAACGAGCGGATGACGCAACAGGAGTTGTTCAGCACGCTCTGCCAGCAGCTTGAGCAAGAAGGGGTCGTCGGGGCGGATTTTTATCCGTCAGTTGTCGAGCGTGAGGCGATTGTCAGCACCGTGTTTGGCGAAGGTATTGCACTTCCGCACTCGTTGGGGCTGATGGCGAATAAAACCGTAGTCTATACCGTGCTTGCGCCTCAGGGCATTAGTTGGGGTGATGAAACGGCGCATGTCATCTTCTTGCTGGCAATCAGCAAAAGCGAGTACGAAGAGGCGATGGCAATATACGATTTGTTTGTCACCTTCCTGCGCGAAAGGGCAATGCCGAGGCTGCGAAGCAGTAAGGATTTTGACGGGTTTAAAGCGGTGGCAATGGATTGTTTGAGTCGGTTTTAGTTTTTGTAGGGCGGATAAGCTTGCGCCATCCGCCCTTCGTAGGGCAGTAAGTCCTGCGTTACTTCAGAAGAGTAAACGCGGTGGTCACATGTTTTACGTCGCTGACCCGGCTGGCAACATCAGCCGCAGCTTTGGCTTCCCGTTCTGTTACCAGACCCAGTAAGAAGACTTCGCTATTCTCGGTGGTGACTTTCACACTGGTTGATTTCACCTGGTCGCTCGCCAGCAATTGCGAACGCACTTTGGTGGTAATCCAGGTGTCTGATGAAGCCGTGCCTAAACCAATCGGCGCCATTTGACGGATTTCGTTGTACACCTCGGTGGTGCCATCAACGCCCAGCGCGATTTGTTTGGCTCGTGCAGCGAGTTCAGTACTTGGCGCCTGGCCGACTAACAGGACTTTGCCCTGATAGGTAGAGACGTTAATTCGTGCTTCTTTCTTGATTTGCGCGTCTTTGTTCAGAGCGCTGCTGACGTTCAATTCCAGCGTGCCATCGTCAACCTGAGTACCGACTGTACGTGGATCTGTCGCCGTTTTCGTGGCGACAGCCGCGGTACCCACCACTGCGGCAGCAACACAACCTTGTAGCAGTAACGCAGTAAAAAGGACTGCAAGTGGCTTAAATGCCTTCATCTGTACTCCTTAATCGTCCTGGTGTGGGAATAACGTATTATCAATCAGATCGCATAAGCAGTTAACCGTCAGCATATGCATTTCCTGAATACGTGCGCTGCGGTGAGAAGGGATACGGATTTCAACATCCTGAGGCCCTAATAAGCCAGCCAATTCCCCGCCGTCATAGCCAGTCAATGCAACAATAGTCATGTCACGCGTTACGGCGGCTTCTACCGCTTTGACGATATCACGACTGTTGCCTCGAGTCGAAATCGCGAGCAAAACATCACCGGTCTGACCAAGCGCACGTACTTGTTTAGCATACACTTCGTCATGTAAACGATCGTTTGCGATCGCAGTTAACACTACATTATCAGCATTAAGTGCAATGGCAGGTAAACTCGGGCGTTCAGTTTCAAAGCGGTTGATCATACTGGCGGCAAAATGCTGGGCATTAGCTGCAGAAGTGCCGTTGCCACAGCACAGAATTTTATTGCCATTAAGCAGTGACTGAACCAGTGTCATTGCTGCACGGGAGATAGCATCTGGCAGAGCTTCAGCTGCCGCAATCTGGGTCTGAATACTTTCCGTGAAGCAGCCTTTGATTCTTTCGAGCACGTTTATTTACCTGGTTACTTTAAACATCTGCGGTGAACGCGTTGGTTAACCACTCTATTTCATTGCCGGTGAAGGCTAACACATCGAAACGGCAATCCACAGTATCAAAACTACCTGATGTGCGGGCTAACCAATACCGAGCAGCATGTAACAACTTTTGCTGCTTGCGGCGGGTGACGCTGGCAGCGGCACCACCAAAGAGATTAGAGCGCCGGTATCGTACTTCTACAAAGACGATAACCGCGCCGTGTCGCATGATGAGGTCGATTTCGCCACCGCGCGAATGGACGTTGGCAGCAATGAAACGCAGTCCTTTGCGTTCAAGAAAGCGGCGCGCTTCTAACTCGTAGTGCGCGCCTGCTTGTTGACGTGTCAGGACGCTGGAACGATTTGACCCTGACTGAATTGAAGCCAATTTAACTTCCTGTTAATGACGCAGTCTGGATTCGCAGACAGCGTACCGGTGTTGCCATTTACCTGATATCCAGGCACCTGGCGGATTTGCGAGAAACTATTTGCCAGTGACCAGGCATCTACACCCATCGCATACAGACGCGCCAGAGAGTAGTCGTTATGCACACTACTCAACGCTTGTTGCATCAACGACGGGTTGTTACCGGCAAGCATCGGGATTTCACTGAACTGCAAACCTTCCATTTCCAGACGGAAATCTGGGCCGTTCAC
>DATERH010000291.1:0-6630 GCA_035271785.1 Buttiauxella sp. | reverse complement strand
CTGGGACCGTTATCACGGTGGCACGGAAGACAGCTCGTGCTGGATACGGGTGTCACAGGGGTGGGCCGGTGCCGGGTTTGGCCACCTGGCGATACCGCGTGTCGGCCAGGAAGTGATAGTCGATTTCCTCAACGGTGACCCGGACCAGCCCATCGTGATGGGGCGTACTTATCATGAATTTAACGGTTCGCCGGGCAACTTGCCGGGAACGAAAACGCAGATGACCCTGCGCTCAAAAACCTACCAGGGCAGCGGGTTTAACGAACTGCGCTTTGATGACGCGACCTCAGCGGAGCAGCTGTATCTCCATGCGCAGAAGAACATGGACACTGAAGTGCTCAATAACCGCACCACCGATGTGAAAGTCGACCATAGCGAAACCATTGGCAATAACCAGAGCATTACAGTCGGTCTGGGGCAGACAGTGAAGGTCGGCCAGGAAAATGCCGGCGGGCATGACCAGAAAATCACCGTGGCGCACGACCAGAGTGTCATTCTGGGGAATGACCAGACACTAGAGGTTACGCACAATCGCAACAAGAGCGTGGGTAATGATCAGGACAGTAAGGTGACAGGGAATGATACACAGAAAGTTGAGCAATCTCAGGAGATCACTATTGGAAAGGATTACACCTTAACGGTAACAGACAGTCTGACCATTAAAGTGGGCGAATGCCTGCTGAAAATGAACAAGGATGGAACCATCATGCTCAACGGTGTGAAAATTCAATTCAAGGCTGAAAGCAGCATTAAAGGTATCGCCAGTGATATTCATTTCAACTGATATCACAGAGGTCATACCATGCTGACTCAGACGTTACGCCCGATGCTTGCAGAACAATATTCAGACATGCTGGCCCAGGATTTCCGGCTACGTAATGTGCTGCTGTCTTCATACAGCCATACGTTCAGTGATCTTGCTCAGTTTGACCAGCGAATGTATGCATATCAGGAAGGGATGATGTTATTGAAAGAACAATCATCCGATAATCTCCTGAGGCAACTTCAGGAGCCATTGTCTGCGGGAGAACTGTTTTCCATCACGCTTTTTGCGACAAATGCGAATGATAAATTTCTGTTATCAGGTTGCCTGGGATTAGTTCAGGCATTACCCCATTTATTACCTGTTCTGTGTTCAGCAATTAACTGGATGCCTGCCCAATCCGATTTATGGCCGATGGTGCTATCTCTCCCTGCTTGCATGGCTTATGCGGCAGCGACCCGAAACGATCAGACAGCGTCTGCTATGTTCAGCAAACAGGATATCCTGGCACTAATAGAGCAGGGGAGGTGCGTCGATTTTCTGCTCAATATTTTATACCGGAGTGCTTCCCCACTATTTGTTCCGACCCTGGAAACCGTGTTTTCTTCGGGGAGGGATGACCTCATATTACAGGGGGGGAGGGCCGTTTTATGCTCAAATTTGCCCCTGAATGAATACACCAAAACGGCCACCAGGCATCTTCATCAACTGACACGCAGTAAAAAATCTGACATTCGAACCTTAGCTGTCAAATATCTGTTAACTAGCCGGCCGGAAACTTCCCGTACCCTGATAAATAGCCTGGACGAAGAAAGAGCTGATACCCGATTACTGATACGGGCTATGGGCTGGTCTGGATTGGCAGAATATATCCCTTCTCTGATGGCTTACTTTGACATACCAGAATATGCCCGTCTGAGTGCGTTATCCGTCATTTCCATTACCGGGTCGTTACCTGAACAGGACGGCTGGCAGCATAAAAAAGACGAAGAAATTCCCGCTCAAGTGATATCGGAGACCGCTGACATTCCGGAATCTTATCCGGAACAGGGAATGTGCTGGCCGGAAAGAACTGCTTTTGATTGCTGGTGGCACAGTCACCGAAGCAATTTTTCATCGAATACACATTATCTTGCTGGGCAACTCACCACCCAGGAAGGATTGAATACAGTGCTTAAGCAAGGTTATCTGAACTTGCGTCCTCTGGCGCTGATGAGAATGGGGGAGTTTTCTGAACGGGCCGCGCGACCAGCCACAAGTCAGGTATAACCACTCAAAATTAATGAAGGAACAATTATGCAGCAGACATTAATAAAGAACGCCAGGCATGATGAAAAAGAAGAAGGATCAAATGAAAAAATGGTTGTGCCGGACGAATTGATTTTCACGGCGCAACAGAAAATTACGCTCAGTTGCGGAAAATCACGTATCACGCTTTATCCCAACGGCAAGGTCGTGATCAAGGGGGAATATATTCTTAGCGATGCGGAAGGTGTAAATCGTCTTTCTGGTGGTCGCATTGAGATGAATTGAACCTTTTGCTGAGACAAAACAACCGCAGGACAGTCATACCGCATGGGAAAACAGACAGGATGTATTGGCTAAACGGAGTAGCAACATGTGGCAGGTAAAAAATCAGACTCCCTATGCTGTTAAAGGAAGCTGGATCAGAAACTGGCAGGGCGAAGAAGTATGGACCACGGTGCTGAAGGCGACATGGGATATACAGCCTGATGGTGCAACAATACTGTCTACCGCCCAGTCGCCGGTTAATACCGGGCCCGTTTTTCTGGATGATGGCAGGACGTTATTGTATGACACGGATTTTGGTCCTGCAAAAACAGCAACAGATATTGTGCTGAATGGGCACGCCCATGCGCCGGACGGGAAAAGGGTTAGCGTTCTGCCTGTTGGACTCAACGTCGGGAATATTACTCGACTTGCCCGCGTTTATGGTGAACGTATATGGGACGGTAAACAGTACAGCCATCCAGCCCCATTCAGCAAAATGCCCCTCAGTTACAACAAAATGAACCGTGGAAGCTATTTTCCAGCTTGTATGAGTGATTTTAATCCTGTAGGCGTTTCTGTCGAAGCCGTTCCTGAAACGGGTATATCAGCTTTACCTAACATCGAATTTTATGGCGACAATTTAACTCCCGGGTTTGGCGCATTACCGCGACAATGGCCTGGTCGTTCACAGTTTGCCGGGACTTATGATGAAAACTGGCAACGCAATCGCGCTCCATTGTTGCCGGAGGATTTGGATGAACGCCACTGGCAATGTGCGCCACCAGCGCAGTATGCCGGGGGGATGTTGAAAGGTGGTGAAGTAGTCAGACTGGGTAACCTGACCCCCCACGGTTATGGCCGCAACGGACTGTTGATATTTGCGCTTCCCCGTATTGTCCCTGCATTTAGAACACAGTTTTATGATGACAGTGTACGTTTCCATCGGGCTAAATTGCATACCGTCATTATCGAACCTGATTTTCCACGGGTCAGTCTGGTCTGGCACAGCACGCTCCGTTGCCATCATCTGGTCAACCAACTTGAATCCACTACCGTTTCAGAAAAGCGTCGCCTGTTTATCAGAACGAAATCGCTCCCTTTACGATTTCCTGAATGGGAGGCGTTATTGTGACAGCTATTATTGCTGCGGCCTGTACTTATCCTTCCGGCCCCGAACTGGCACTTGCCGACATTGCTCATCGGCTCCGGTTCGCCCTGATACGTAAGCATCCTATCTGGACCGACCGCTGCCGGATACCGGTAAAAGCCTGCTATTTCCCGGAAGTAACCTCAGCTCCTTTGGTCGAGCGTTTTCAGCAGTTGATCCGACAAATACTGACAGAACTGACGAATAACTTGCCAGAACTGAAATATACCCCGCCAGGACTGGTGAGCCTGCTACTCCCGCCACTAAATAGGCCAGGGATAACATCAGCATTGACGGCAGCAGCAAACGAGACCGTGCTGGAGATGACGGCCTGGCACAACACTCCGCTACATGTTTTGCATGGTGGGCGGGCTGAAACGGTTGCGCTGATGAACTCGCTCGTTACACAGACGCTACCGCAAGGGGAGATCCGTGTTCTGTTGGCTGTGGATTCTTGGTTGTCACCACTCTCACTGAGGTGGTTGGACGATGAAAATTTACTCCATGGTGCACACCGTTTATTCCGCCGGGACGTGCGGGTTAATCCCTATGGGCGTGTCCCATCTGAAGGTGCAGCAGCACTGGTTCTGGCATCCACAACCCCAGGGCAACGACCATGGTGCCACATCAGGGGGGCAGGGCAGGCCGCTGAAGACGTATTGTATTCAGACAGCGGAGTCTGCTTGGGCAAGGGGCTGCGCCAGGCGGCATTACAGGCGCTGGAGTTAGCAAACATCACCGCTGTACGCCATATCGTCAGCGATTTTAACGGTGAACCTTATCGTGCTGATGAACTGGGCTTCACTCTGTCTGCTCTGAGTCATTACACCGACGATAAACTTATTCGGGAAACACCTGCGCTGGCGTCAGGTGACCTGGGATGTGCCAGTTTGCTGGCTCATATGGCGCTGACGGCATGGAGGATGAACACATCAGCACAATCCGGCGATACGCTGCTGCTCTCTTCTTCGGATGATTGTCAACGTGGCGCGATTGTGATGTCAAAGCAGGAAGGAACCCAGCCATGCTGACCATTAATATCAACGGAATAACGCTGTGCCATAAAGGCAGCGAAGGTGTCAGTCACAATACGTTACCGGATGTATGCAAAACACCACCTTTTGGCATCCCGATTCCTTATGAGAATGAAGCGTATTCAGCAGATCTGGTTAAAGGCACTGTCAGCGTTTTTGCTGATGGCGGCAACATGATAGCCAACATGGGTTCGCAGTTTGCCCGTAGCGTATTTGATGAACCCGGCAGCATGGGCGGTGTGATATCCGGCACCTATAAAGCTGAAACAGACTGGATATCCCATTCATTTGACGTCTTTTTTGAGAAGAAACCCGCGTGCCGTTTAACCGATAAGCTGTTCATGAATCACGGTAATACCGTCAATATGGCGGGGTTAATGCAGGCTCCTCTCCCACCTGTTCCTGAGCTGGATGACGATTTATTTTCGCAAATAGCTTCACCCGCGCCACTGGAGGCACCGCCTCCTCCTGATGCATCGGATGCTACTGATATCGCTGATCCGCAGAACACGGCAACTGTGGAACCGCCGGAGTCCAAAGAATACAAACCAGTGATCCGATTACTGGATGCGCCTGGTGTTAACGGCCTTCCTTTCATCGCCAAAGACTGGCACATCGTTATTGCGACATCGTATCTGCAGGCGATGACTACCGACCAGGTCGTTATGACGGGAACCAGCGATGATTCAGGATACCTGCTCAGCACGGAAGAACAGGAGCGCGAACTGATGCAGTTATATCAGCAAACACCATCTCAACTGTGGCTGGTTGAGGGAAACCGTGCACATAAAATTTCATTCTTCAAGGCGAGAACAGAACAGTCCGAATTCGTTAGGGACTACTACGCACAGGATACGATGGGATATCACCGGAAGTTTAATCTGGTCATTACAACCTGCCCGGAAACAGAGTTAGGGGAATGCGTCAGGCGTGAGTCGGGCATGGCAAATAGTGGTTCATTACTTGATTTACTGATGGAGAAAAAATAACTATGGAATCACTAAAACTGGATGACGGCATGAATCAGTGCAGCGTCTATTTTGATGAGGAATGTGATAATAGTTATACCGCCGCAGCCACTCACAGCCACTGGGTAAATTACACCAATGGTCGGGGGCAACAGCCAGAGAATTTTGCAGAATATACCGAAGGAAACAAAGTGGACTATTTCCTCGGTGGTAAAGACTATTTTGCAAAACTTCTTGAGGTATTTAAACAGGCGAAGAAAAGCATTTATATCACCGGTTGGCAGGTAAATTGGGATGCGCAGCTTGCTGAAGGTATTCGCCTGGTAGACGCACTAGTGGATGCCGCCAGCAATTCACCACAACTCAAAATATACATCATGCCATGGGAAAACGCTTCGCAGGTCGAAACTTATGCTGCGGCAACAGAGCGGGTCTTTGCTGCGATGAACAGTTACAGCAAAATTAAACGCAATGCCTTCCATGTTCTACTCGCAGGTTCTAAATCTGGCGTCTTCTTTTCCCATCACCAGAAATGCGTAGTTGTCGATGAAAAACTGGCGTTTGTCGGTGGTATTGACCTGGCCTATGGGCGATATGATGACCATTATGGCCTGGTTGCAGACGCAGATGGACGCAAAGGGTTGAATATGTATAACCCATGTCTCCCGCCTATTTCACCAGGTGAGGGTTATAACCCGATAGAGGAATATACATATCACGGACCAGTACGGGATGAGACGGGAGCAGTGGAAAAAGCCAGTGTGGAACATATCATTGGTATGGTGCTAAAACATCAGGATGGGCAGTCGCCGGGGCCTTCATGGCAGACTGTTTACACAGATCCCGCTATTCAACCGCGAATGCCATGGCAGGACTACCAGGTACAGATTGAAGGCCCGGCAGTCGATGACCTGGTACGCAATTTTGTACTGCGCTGGAACAGCTACACCAGCTGGCGGAAAAAATCAATACAAACCAACAATCCCGAACTGGCGTTACCCGCCACACCGTCAGATAAAAAAGGCAGTTGCCAGGTACAGGTGCTGCGTAGTGCTTCCCTGGATATGTAGTGGTCAAGTAATATTGGCCACAGTTTTACAGTAAAGACGGTATCTGTTCTCTGATTCTTCAGGAGTCAGCCCACCGTTGTAATGGTGAGGCCTGGCGCTATTGTAGTAGTTCAATATATAACCACTGATTTGTCGC
>DATERH010000290.1:0-5528 GCA_035271785.1 Buttiauxella sp. | reverse complement strand
GAAGAACGCGGTCAATCAGAAGCTATCGCTCGCAACTTACGCGAAATGTCTGGCCTGAAAGTGCCGGTCATCTGTACCGTAATTGGTGAAGGTGGCTCTGGTGGTGCGTTGGCGATTGGTGTGGGCGACAAAGTGAATATGCTGCAGTACAGCACCTATTCCGTTATCTCTCCGGAAGGTTGTGCGTCAATTCTGTGGAAAAGTGCTGATAAAGCACCTATCGCAGCAGAAGCGATGGGCATCATTGCTCCACGCCTGAAAGAACTGAAGCTTATCGATTCCGTCATTCCTGAACCACTGGGTGGTGCACACCGTAATGTGGAAGCGATGGCTGCATCACTGAAAGCGCAACTGCTGGCCGATTTGGCTGATTTGGACGTGCTGAATACCGAAGAGCTGCTGGCTCGTCGTTATCACCGCCTGATGAGCTACGGCTACGCTTGATATACCCATCATCCTTCAAGCTGCAGGGGCGTTGGCTGCACTCACTTACCCGAATCACTTACTTTAGTAAGCTCATCGGGATAAGCTCCCTGGCCGCCTACCTGCAACTCGAATGCTAACGGGTATATTGAATAAGAAGGTCAGAAGAAATTCTGGCCTTTTTTATTACCTGATTTCCACATTTTAAGAAACCTTACCCTTCTGCGCTTGTTCTGCATCCCTTTTCAATAAACTATGCTTACCTGAAGGTTTTTTGCCAGGAGGTGAGTGTTGAATATTATTGCAATTATGGGGGCACACGGCGTTTACTACAAAGACGAGCCAATCAAAGAGCTGCATCAAGCACTGGAAATCCAAGGTTTCCGGCTCATTTACCCCACCAACAGCACCGACTTACTGAAACTCATCGAACATAATCCCCGCATTTGTGGTGTCATTTTTGACTGGGACGAGTACAGCCTCGATTTATGTAGTGAAATTAATGGACTGAATGAATATTTGCCGCTGTATGCGTTTATCAATACGCACTCGTCACTTGATGTTAGCGTCAGCGAGATGCGCATGGCGTTGTGGTTTTTCGAATATGCGCTCAGTGTTGCTGACGATATCGCTTTGCGTATCCGTCAGTACACCAATGAATATCTGGATAACATCACACCACCGTTGACCAAAGCGTTGTTCAACTATGTTAAAGAAGGTAAATACACCTTCTGCACACCAGGCCACATGGCAGGTACGGCCTATCAGAAAAGCCCGGTAGGTTGCTTGTTCTATGATTTCTTTGGGGCGAATACTCTCAAGGCGGATGTCTCTATTTCGGTGACGGAACTGGGTTCATTGCTAGACCACACCGGCCCGCATCTGGAGGCCGAAGAATATATTGCCCGCACCTTCGGGGCCGAACAGAGTTATATGGTGACCAATGGCACATCGACGTCGAACAAAATCGTCGGTATGTACGCCGCACCTTCAGGCAGCACGGTGCTTATCGACCGCAACTGCCATAAGTCGCTGACTCATTTACTGATGATGACGGATTTGGTTCCCATCTGGCTTAAGCCGACACGTAACGCATTGGGCATTTTAGGTGGTATCCCGAAGCGTGAATTTATGCGCGATAGCATCGAAGAAAAAGTCGCTGCCACCGAAAATGCACAGTGGCCAGTACATGCGGTTATCACCAACTCAACTTACGACGGTTTGCTCTACAACACTGAGTTCATTAAGCAAACACTGGATGTCCCTTCGATACATTTTGATTCTGCCTGGGTGCCCTATACTAACTTCCATCCTATTTATCAGGGGAAAAGCGGCATGAGCGGCGACCGTGTACCGGGGAAAATCATCTACGAAACCCAGTCCACGCACAAACTTCTGGCGGCGTTGTCGCAGGCTTCGCTAATCCATATCAAAGGGGATTACGATGAAGAAACGTTTAACGAAGCCTACATGATGCACACCACGACTTCGCCGAGCTACCCGATAGTGGCGTCGATAGAAACCGCGGCGGCCATGCTGCGTGGCAATCCGGGCAAGCGTTTGATCAATCGTTCCGTTGAACGTGCGCTGCATTTTCGCCGTGAAGTTCAACGTCTGCGTGAAGAATCGGAGGACTGGTTCTTCGATATCTGGCAGCCGGAATATATCGACGAAGCCGCCTGCTGGCCGATCTCACCTGGCGAAGAAGACTGGCACGGTTTCAAAGATGCGGATGCCAATCACATGTACCTCGACCCGATTAAAGTTACGATTCTGACGCCGGGAATGGATGAGTTAGGCGCGATGGCCGAGGAGGGTATCCCTGCGGCGTTGGTGGCGAAGTTCCTCGATGAGCGTGGCGTGGTTGTCGAAAAAACCGGGCCGTATAACCTGCTGTTCCTGTTTAGTATTGGCATAGACAAAACCAAAGCGCTAAGTTTGCTGCGTGGTTTGACGGAGTTTAAGCGCTCCTACGATCTCAATTTGCGTGTGAAAAACATGCTGCCAGACTTGTACGCGCAAGACCCTGATTTCTACCGCAACATGCGTATTCAAGATTTGGCGCAAGGTATCCACAAACTGATTAAACAGCATAATCTTTCGGACCTGATGCTGCGCGCTTTTGATGTGCTGCCAGAAATGAAAATGACGCCGCATCAGGCTTTTCAGCAGCAGGTAAAAGGTAACGTTGAAACGGTCGAAATTGAACAGCTATTGAATCGCGTTTCCGCCAACATGATTCTGCCTTATCCGCCAGGTGTGCCGGTAGTGATGCCTGGTGAGATGATTACCCATGAAAGCCGCGCCGTACTCGATTTCTTGCTGATGTTGTGCTCGGTTGGAGAGCATTATCCGGGGTTCGAAACCGACATTCACGGCGCTAAACTGGGTGAAGATGGCATTTACCGTGTACGAGTCTTAAAAACGGTTTAGTGTCTTGATTTTGCAAAGTGCGATAGCTACCGTGCAGAAAAGACAAAGGAGCATTTATGTTGGGTTTAAAGCAAGTTCATCACATCGCTATCATTGCCTCTGACTACCCAGCCAGTAAACATTTTTACTGTGATATTCTGGGGTTCACGCTGCAAGCTGAAGTCTATCGTGAGGCCCGGGATTCCTGGAAAGGTGATTTGGCGCTAAATGGGCAATATGTTATTGAGCTGTTCTCATTTCCTTTCCCTCCTGCGCGCCCAAGCCGCCCGGAGGCCTGTGGGCTACGCCATCTGGCATTTAGTGTTGATGACATCGACAGCGCAATTACCCATCTTGAGAAACATGGCGTGAAATGTGAACCGATTCGTATCGATCCCTTCACGGATAAACGTTTTACTTTCTTTAATGACCCTGATGGACTGCCTCTGGAACTTTATCAGCAGTAAGCCGGCCGACAGTAACACTTGCCTCATATGTCGTTGCCCAGTAACGTGCTGGGCAAATCCTTATTTAATCTACTGACTATGCAACTTCGTTCTCTAATCACATTATTGCAGCCGCACCAACAATTGTTGGTGGCGTTTAGTGGCGGGCTAGATTCCACGGTTTTGCTACATCAGTTGGTCACGCTGCGTGACACTCTGGCTTCAAATTATAAAATTCGCGCAATGCATATCCATCATGGTTTGAGCCCTTATGCTGATGAATGGGGGGAGCATTGCCGGAAAGTGTGTGCGCAATGGAACGTATCATTTGAAGTAAGGCGTGTGCAGCTAGCAGATGATGGATTAGGAATTGAAGCCCACGCTCGAGCCGCTCGTTACCAGGCACTGACGGATGCATTACAGCCTGAAGAGGTGTTGCTCACAGCGCAGCATCTTGACGACCAATGCGAAACGTTTTTGCTTGCCTTAAAGCGTGGAAGTGGCCCTGCGGGATTAGCCGCAATGCCAGAGCGCCTGCCTTTTGGCGAGACGGAATTAATTCGCCCATTACTTGGGAAAACGCGCAAAGAACTGGAAGCGTGGGCGCAAGCGCATCAGCTAACCTGGATTGAAGACGAAAGTAACCAGGACGACAGCTACGACCGCAATTTCTTGCGGTTGCGAGTGCTGCCTGAAATCCAACAGCGCTGGCCCCATTTCCCGCAAAGTGTTGCACGCAGTGCAGAGTTGTGCGGTGAACAAGAACAGCTTCTGGATGAGTTGCTGGCCGAACAACTTGATGAACTCATTCAGGCCGATGGATCGTTATTAATTGCGCCTATGATGCCGCTGAGCGATATTCGTCGCGCCGCGCTGCTCCGTCGTTGGCTTGCCCAGCATAAAGCGGTGATGCCTTCGAGAGCTGCACTCGTGCGCTTATGGGATGAAGTGGCAACCAGCCGTGAGGATGCTAATCCACGCCTGAAATTTGGCAGCTACGAAGCCCGTCGTTTTCAGGGAGCATTGTATTGGCTGCCGGTAGTGGAAGGTTTAGGTGATGAAATTATCCCGTGGCCTGCGCCTTTCGCGCGTTTAAAATTGCCAGAAACTTTAGGTATTTTGCAATTAGCTGCTGATGGGATTGAAGTGCGTGCGCCGTTTGAAAACGAGTCGGTGAGCGTACGCTTTAAAGCCTCCGGGCAGTTCCATATTGTGGGGCGGGAGCGGGGACGAAGCCTGAAAAAAATCTGGCAGGAGTACGGAGTTGCGCCCTGGCAGCGTGAAAGAACGCCGCTGTTATATTACGGCGAACAATTGATTGCCGCTCTGGGGGTTTTTGTCACCCAGGATGGAAAGGCGACGGAAGAATCATGCTGGCGTGTCGACTGGCAAAAGGAGAATAAGTCATGAAGAGAATCATTATTTTAGCGGGCGTATTATTGTGTGCCCAACCGGTACTGGCAAAAGGTGATGCCGCTGCGGGTGAGCAAAAAGCCATGATGTGTGTAGCGTGCCACGGGACGACGGGCAAAGTCTCTGTGCCAATGTATCCAAACCTGGCGGGGCAAAACGAGGCGTATCTGGAGCACTCTCTGCACGCCTATAAAAAAGGCGAGCGCAGCGGCGGCCAGGCGGAAATCATGAAAGCCTACGTCAGCGGTTTGTCTGATGAAGATATCAGTAACCTGGCGGCGTATTACGCTTCAATGAAGCCGTAAATAAAAAAGGGCAGCCCAAGGCTGCCCACGCATGCGGATACTTTGCGTATCAGGATTCGCTAACTACGACAGTACCAATTTCAGGATGGCTGAAGCTGGTAATTTTATCGAGACGAACTTCGCGAGTGGTACCGGCATCATCGAGAATCAAGTATTCGATGTTTTTACGAGACACCAGGTCACTGGCTTTCGCCTTGAAAACTTCTCCGCTCTTCAACTCCAGCGTCAGTATTAAGTTCTGCTGGCAGGCGAGCTCGAGATTGTCATAATCATCACAATTGATGGGTTGATAGGCATCATTCATTGACATAATCGCTCACCAGTAAGTTCGCGGCAGCATACGCCGCCTGTTCCCTAATAGATTCTGGTTGTGCTTCGTTGGAAGCCACTTCGTTCAGCACCTTCAAGACGCAACCTAGTGCATCCGGAATGTAACCCAAATCTCCGCTGGCTATTTCCGCATAGCGCTTTCGTACTAATTCACAATACTTTTCCACACGCCCTCCTTTCAGAGTCCCGACCTCAGACT
>DATERH010000289.1:0-8981 GCA_035271785.1 Buttiauxella sp. | reverse complement strand
AATGAGTGAAATGATTTACGGCATCCACGCCGTCCAGGCGCTACTTGATAACGCCCCCCAGCGTTTTCGGGAAGTCTTTATTCTTAAAGGCCGTGAAGACAAACGTCTGATGCCTTTAATCCATGCGCTGGAAGCCCAGGGTGTGCCGGTTCAAATGGCAAACCGCCAATGGCTGGATGAAAAATCTGAAGGCGCTGTGCATCAGGGCATTATTGCTCGCGTGAAGCCAGGCCGTCAGTACCAGGAAAATGATATTCCAGACCTGCTTGCCAGCATCGATACGCCATTCTTGCTGATTCTGGATGGCGTGACCGACCCGCACAACCTCGGTGCTTGCCTGCGTAGTGCCGATGCCGCAGGTGTACATGCGGTTATCGTTCCGAAAGACCGCTCTGCACAACTGAACGCAACGGCGAAAAAAGTCGCCTGTGGGGCCGCTGAGAACGTACCACTTATCAGTGTAACCAACCTGGCACGTACTATGCGTTTATTGCAGGAATCAAACGTTTGGATCGTGGGTACTGCTGGCGAAGCCGATCACACCTTGTTCCAGAGCAAAATGACTGGCCCGATGGCGCTGGTGATGGGCGCTGAAGGCGAAGGCATGCGTCGTCTGACTCGCGAACATTGCGATGAGCTGATCAGCATCCCAATGGCCGGAACGGTTTCCTCACTGAACGTCTCCGTTGCGACCGGTATTTGCCTGTTTGAAGCTGTGCGTCAGCGCAGTTAATTTCTCGTGGGGTGCGCTCGCACCCCGCTTTGTGATCCCCCTCCATGCATAACTGCCGTCACCGTCCATACTAATGGCATTGCCATAAATGGAGGGAACATGATGCGCTGGCAAACTCACACCGTTTTTAACCAACCGATACCCCTCAACAACAGTAACCTTTTCCTTTCCGATATCTCATTAACTGAGGCCGTAGCCCGTGAAGGTGCTGGTTGGGATGCAGAACTGCTGGCGAGCATTGGGCAGCAACTAGGCTCGGCGGAATCGCTGGAGCTTGGGCGGCTGGCAAACGCCAATCCTCCAGAATTGCTTCGTTATGACTCCAACGGCGAACGGCTTGATGATGTTCGCTTTTACCCCGCGTGGCATTTGCTGATGCAAGGGCTGTGCGCAAACCGGGTACACAATTTGCCGTGGCAGGAAGATGCGCGCCAGGGCTCGTTTGTTGCTCGCGCCGCGCGATTTGTTCAGCATGCGCAAGTTGAAGCGGGCACGTTATGCCCGATAACCATGACATTTGGCGCCATCCCACTGTTGCAGAAACATTTACCCAAGGATTTTCAGCCGTGGCTGAAACCATTACTCAGTGACCGTTACGATGCGCATCTTGCACCAGGTGCACAAAAACGTGGCCTGCTGATTGGTATGGGCATGACTGAAAAGCAGGGAGGCTCTGATGTACTTAGTAACACCACACGAGCTGAGGCTATCGACAAACGTGGCGCAGGTGAAATGTACCGCGTAGTCGGCCACAAATGGTTTTTCTCCGTTCCACAAAGTGATGCGCATTTGATTCTGGCACAAGCAAAAGGTGGGCTGTCCTGCTTCTTTATGCCACGCTTTCTACCTGACGGGCAACGAAATCAGGTTCGCTTTGAACGCCTGAAAGATAAACTCGGCAATCGCTCAAATGCCAGCAGTGAAGCTGAGTTTTTCGATGCGACAGCTTGGCTTATCGGCGAAGAAGGCGAGGGGATCCGCTCGATTTTGCAAATGGGCGGCTATACCCGTTTTGATTGCGCGTTGGGTAGCCATGGCTTGATGCGCCGTGCACTCTCGATTGCGTTGTATCACGCACATCAGCGGCAAGCCTTTGGCAAAAACCTTATTGATTTACCCATTATGCGCCAGGTTCTTGGGCGTATGGCTTTGCAACTTGAAGGCCAAACGGCGTTTCTGTTCCGTCTGGCTCGCGCCTGGGAATCGCCAGATAACCCGCATGAATTGGCGTATACCCGCCTCTTTACCCCAGCCGCTAAGTTTACCGTCTGTAAATCAGGTATCCCGTTTGTTGCAGAGGCGATGGAAGTGCTAGGGGGTATCGGCTATTGCGAAGACAGTGAACTGCCGCGTATCTATCGAGAAATGCCGGTGAACAGTATTTGGGAAGGCTCTGGCAATATCATGTGCCTGGATGTGTTGCGTGTTCTGACTAAACAGCCAGGTACCATGGAAATGCTGCATGCTGAATTTGATGAGGTGAAGGGGCAAAACCGGCATTTCGATCGTAGCTGGCGGCAATTGCAACAGCGGTTGCACAAACCACAAGAGGAGTGGGGTAGGGAACTCACAAGACTGCTGGCATTACTGGCAACCGGCGCACAAGTATTACAACATCTCTCTCCACCGTTGGGCGAGGCCTGGTGCCGTATGATGCTGGACTCGCGAGGGGAAAGTGTATTACCGAATCAAGTATTGATTGATGTACTGCTGCGGGCGACGGGACGCACAGGATAAAAACATAAGAGCCAGCGCCATAGAATTCAGTTAAATGGCCGCTGGCTTATTTATGCATAAATAATGGCTTGTACACGCCAGCCTTCAGCAAGCTGGTTTTCCTGCATTTTGACGATGCGATAGTAGGACGCACCCTGCTCATCAGCCTTTAAGGCAATGACTTTTTCCACATCTTGCACGGTACCGGCGATACCATTAACTGAAATCATGCCGATTTCATTCAAACCCGTTACACAATCTGCGGCAACATCCTCTGCCGATTGTGCCGACGTTGTGATTAGCCCCACGGACAGCAGCAATGAGGTTAAGGCAAGCGTTCGTTTCATAGTTAACTCCTTTAAAACTACCCCTAAACAGCAGGGCATTCCTTCACGTTAGGTGAACTCCAGACCTGTCTGTTGGCTGAAGTTCATTGTGCATAAGAAACGATCAGTTGGCGCAAATCTATGTAAATATTAATAAAGTAAACATAGCGCGGCATTACTTGCGAAACAAAATTGCTTGGGCATACCACTGGCCCGGAACCACAGTCTCATCGTTTAATACGATTTGGTAGTAATCCGCTTTCGCCGCAACAGCTTTCTCTTTTATCGCCCGCTCTGAGTCCATTGGAGAGCCGCGTTCGAGTACTGTCACTGTCCCTATTTTGGTTAATCCTTGCGTTTGCGAACGCTGAATTTCCTGAGGACTGTCGGTTACCGGTGGTGCGGGTTGCGGCGTACCCTGTAACACGCTACAGGCACTGAGTGCGGTCGCAAGTAACAAAGCTGATAGCAGTCGCATGATCGTTTCTCGTCTCTTAATAGCCATAGTGTAGCCCCGGTTTTTTTCTGGGAAGAGGGAATGTTCCCATTCTGTTAGCTTCCCCGCGCTTTTTAATCACTTTCGAATGAAAATCGCTAAGCAGATCTCATAGTGAATAATAATCTCTGTAAGCCTATGACTTGCTATGCCGTAAAGGCTGGCTTACAAAGGAATACGCACAATGATACGGAGTGATTCCAATGATAGAAATGTACACTGAACAGTTAGGCGGTATTGAAGTTCTGCATGCTGTACCTGCCGGGAAAAAAGAGAGCAAACTACCGGTGGTTTTCTTCTATCATGGTTTTACTTCATCCAAACTGGTGTACAGCTACTTTGCGGTGGCACTGGCTCAGGCCGGAATGCGCGTAATTATGCCCGATGCCGAACAGCATGGTTCCCGCTTTAATGGTGATGATACAGCACGTCTTTATCAATTTTGGTCGATTCTAAAACAAAACATTGATGAGTTTTCGCAACTTCGCCAGGCACTCGGTGAACGTTATCTCGTCGATGAACATCGTGTTGCTGTAGGCGGTGCTTCTATGGGAGGAATGACCGCTCTTGGTATTATGGCGCGTTACCCACAAGTGCGCTGTGTGGCATGCCTGATGGGATCAGGATATTTCATGTCGCTTGGGAAAACACTGTTCCCACCTCGAGCCGAAGCACTCGAATCGCTTAATGCACTCGCTGATTATGACATTAGCCACCAGTTGGAAAGTCTCAGTAACCGGCCACTTATGCTGTGGCACGGCATGGAAGATGATGTGGTTCCAGCTGCCGAAACATGGCGTTTACAACAGGCTCTGATTGAGAAGGGGCTGGATAAACAAATGACCTGTTTACGTGAACCGGGCGTAAAACATCGCATTACACCCACCGCCCTTGAGGCAACTAGCCGCTTCTTTAGCGAAAATTTATGATCAAACCAGAATGACTTGCACACCCTGTGCTTCAAGCTTTTTGATGACTTCAGGGTCTGCTTGATTACCTGTAATCACCAAATCAATTTGTTCTGCTCGGCTAAATAGCATTCCGGCACGCTGACCAATCTTTGTGCTGTCGACCAGCACCGCCAGTTTACCCACCACACCCAACATTTTCTGTTCTGCCATAGCTGTCAGCATGTCTGTTTTATAAAGACCTTCTGCTGTCAGCCCTTTTCCGCTGGTAAACATCCAGTGGCCCGCGTAGAGCGACGTTTCGTTATCCTGCGGGCCAAGCGTAATGGAGTGGCTTTGATTGTACTGGCCCCCCATGATCACAACACTTTCATGCTCTTGATCGATAAGGTAATTTGCCAATGGCAGATAGTTGGTGATGATTTGTACCGGCTTCCCACAAATTTGCTGCCCAAGAAGGAAAGCCGTTGAGCCACAGTTAATGACGACGCTTTCCCCTGGTTTTACCAGGGCTGAGGCCGCACTGGCAATACGGCTTTTCTCATCATGGTTTTGCGCCAGATGAATGTTCATCGGCGACCAGCGCGGGCGTTGCTGGCTGATAGCTTCGGCGCCGTTACGGACTTTTTTCAGCCTGCCACTTTCATCTAATTTATTGATGTCGCGTCGCGCGGTTGCTGGCGAAATGGTGAGACGTTCCATTACTTGCTCGACAGTAACAAACCCTGTTTGCTGTAGCAGTTCGAGCAGTATCTGGTGGCGTTGTGCTTCAGTCATGCGTGTTTCCGATGGAAGATGATTTTTAAAGATGATATTTGAAAAAGGATGAAATACCTATGAGTATACTGAAAAAGCCGGGTATCACCCGGCTTAATCTTACAGGAAGGACTTAAACGGTAAATCCGGTTCAAGTGTAAAGCAGTCCTCAAATCCACGTGGATAGTGGTATTCAAACTGATCTTTATCCAAAGGCCAGGTAAATTTGCCACCCACTTGCCAGATAAATGGCTTAAAACCATATTTCAGACGATCTTTTTTCATCTCCCATAGCACGCGGATCTCTTGCGGATCGGCCTGGAAGTTTGACCAAATATCATGATGGAATGGGATCACCACTTTGGTGTTCAGGGATTCAGCCATGCGTAGGATGTCTGAACTGGTCATTTTGTCTGTAATACCACGAGGGTTTTCACCATACGAACCCAGTGCGACGTCAATCTGGTGGTCGTTACCATGTTTGGCGTAGTAATTGGAATAATGGGAGTCACCGCTGTGATACAGCGAACCGCCCGGTGTTTTAAACAGATAGTTCACCGCACGCTCGTCCATACCATCCGGCAACACGCCAGCCGCTTTTTCTTCCGCAGGTAGGGTGATTAGTGCGGTACGGTCGAATGCGTCAAGCGCGTGAATTTCAATATCTTTCACTTTTACGACGTCACCTGGTTTCACCACAATGCAGCGGTCACGCGGTACACCCCAGCCAATCCAGATATCAACGCAAGTTTGTGGTCCGATAAACGGCACGTCAGAAGCACAGTTTTGCATCACTGCCGCGGCAACGTTCACGTCGATATGATCATTGTGATCATGAGTAGCAAGTACCGCATCAATACTGCGAATAGCAAAAGGATCGAGCACAAATGGCGTGGTGCGCAGGTTCGGTTGTAATTTCTTCACGCCAGCCATGCGTTGCATCTGGTGGCCTGCTTTCATCAGCGGGTTGCCGTGGCTTTGTTTACCTGTACCACACCAGAAATCGACACAAATATTTGCCTCTCCCTGTGATTTCAACCAAATACCGGTACAGCCCAACCACCACATTGCAAAGGTGCCTGGTGCGACCACCTCCTGTTCAATCTCTTCATTTAGCCAGCTACCCCATTCCGGGAAGGTGTTCAGTATCCAGGATTCACGAGTAATGGTTGCCACTTTGCTCATTCAATCTCTCCTCATTTAATACAGTTTTAAATCATAAGTAATCATATCTTGATTTGAAGTGATTGATACTGACATCAAAAATAATCATTGAGAAGACATTTCTATGTGCGCCATGTCAGGCATTAAGGTGTTTATCCGTTGTAAGAAAGTTGGTTAGTTATTTTATTATTAATATAACTAATTGATTTTTAGTATTTTATATCTTTTTTATTTTGATGGTTATTAGCCGCAATGTAACCAGGGATAATAATTTGCGGGACATCTCACAAATAATCAAATTCAATCTTGTTGTGATTATATTTGACGAATAGAGTGAGTGCGAACACAACTTCCGCCTGTTTTCTAACTGGGAACAGGGAGCGACTACCCCAACGGAGAGCTTTATGGAGACCCTCTACAGCGCCTTTACCATTTTCTTTAATCAGGTAATGACGAACGCCCCCTTGTTACTAGGGCTTGTCACTTGTTTGGGCTACGTGCTGCTGCGTAAAAGCGCGAACGTAATCATCAAAGGAACGATCAAAACCATTATCGGTTTTATGTTGTTGCAGGCGGGGTCCGGGATTTTGACTGGCACCTTTAAACCCGTGGTGGCAAAAATGTCAGAGGTTTACGGGATTAACGGCGCAATTTCAGATACCTATGCATCAATGATGGCAACCATTGAAAGAATGGGTGATGCCTACAGTTGGGTGGGTTACGCCGTCTTACTGGCTCTGGCGCTCAATATTTGCTACGTGCTGCTGCGGCGAGTGACTGGGATTCGCACCATCATGCTTACCGGGCACATCATGTTCCAACAAGCTGGGTTGATTGCGGTGTTCTTCTTTATCCTCGGCTACTCAATGTGGACAACGATTATCTGCACCGCCGTTCTGGTGTCACTGTATTGGGGAATCACTTCCAATATGATGTTCAAACCCACGCAAGCTGTTACCGAAAACAGCGGTTTCTCCATTGGCCATCAGCAACAATTCGCCTCGTGGATTGCCTACAAAATTGCCCCGTATCTGGGCAAAAAAGAGGAAAGCGTTGAGGACCTCGACCTACCCGGTTGGCTTAACATCTTCCATGACAACATCGTCTCTACCGCGATTGTAATGACACTGTTCTTCGGTGTGATTCTTTGTTCATTTGGGATTGATGTTATGCAGGCGATGGCTGGGAAAACGCACTGGACCATCTACATCCTACAAACGGGCTTCCAGTTCGCCGTTGCGATTTTCATCATCGTACAAGGTGTTCGCATGTTCGTTGCGGAACTGTCAGAAGCATTCAACGGTATCTCACAACGGCTCATTCCAGGTGCTGTGCTCGCTATCGACTGTGCGGCAATTTACAGCTTTGCGCCAAATGCTGTGGTGTGGGGCTTTATCTGGGGAACGATAGGTCAGCTTATTGCCGTGGGGATCCTGATTGCTTTTGGTTCCTCCATCATGATCATCCCAGGCTTCATTCCCATGTTCTTCTCTAACGCCACGATTGGGGTGTTTGCCAACCACTTTGGCGGCTGGCGCGCAGCGCTAAAAATCTGTCTTGTGATGGGCATGATTGAAATCTTCGGCTGCGTTTGGGCCATCAAACTTACCGGGCTTAGTGCATGGATGGGGATGGCAGACTGGTCCATTTTGGCTCCGCCATTGATGCAAGGGCTTACGCTTGGCCTGTGGTTTATGGGTGTTGTTATCGTTATCGCACTGATTTACATGTTTTTTGCCGGGCGCACCTTGCGCCAGGAAGAAGACGCTGAAAAACAACTGACAGAATCATCAGCTAATTAAGGAATTGAGATTATGACCGTACGCATTCTCGCTGTTTGTGGCTGTGGGCAAGGCAGTTCCATGATTATGAAAATGAAAGTGGATCAGTTCCTGACGCAAGAAGGAGTGAGCCATAGCGTCAATAGTTGTGCTGTTGGCGAATACAAAAGTGAACTGAGTGGTGCCGATATCATTATTGCTTCAACTCATGTCGCTGGCGAAATCATCGTGTCGGGCAACAAACATGTCGTCGGTGTTCGCAACATGCTATCTGCCGCCGATTTTGGTCCAAAGTTGCTGGATGTGATTCGCCTTCATTTTCCACAAGACATGAAGTGAGGAAAGCCAATGAAACTGCGTGACTCACTGGCGCAAAACCATTCTGTGCGCTTGCAGGCTGAAGCGGAAACCTGGCAGGAAGCAGTAAAAATCGGGGTTGATTTGCTGGTGGATGCAGACGTCGTTGAACCGCGTTATTACCAGGCGATTCTCGACGGTGTTGCACAATTTGGCCCTTATTTCGTGATTGCACCGGGGCTTGCTATGCCGCATGGCCGTCCGGAAGAAGGAGTGAAAAGTACAGGCTTCGCACTGGTGACATTGAAAACGCCGCTGGTGTTCAACCACGAAGATAACGACCCGGTGGATATTCTTATCACCATGGCCGCCGTTGATGCCACCACCCATCAGGAAGTGGGCATCATGCAGATCGTCAATCTGTTTGAAGACGAAGACAATTTTGACCGATTACGTGCCTGCCGTAGTGAGCAGGATGTTCTGGATTTAATCGACCGCGCTATGGCCGCGGCAATATAAGGAGCTTGATATGTCTCATTCTTTACCGATGTTACAGGTAGCACTGGATAACCAGACGATGTCAGACGCTTATAAAACCACGCGCTTGATTGCTGAAGAAGTCGACATTATTGAAGTGGGTACCATTCTTTGCGTAGGCGAAGGTGTACGAGCGGTCCGCGATCTCAAAGCTCTTTACCCGCATAAAATCGTGTTGGCAGATGCCAAAATTGCTGATGCGGGGAAAATCCTCTCGCGCATGTGTTTTGAAGCCAATGCCGATTGGGTCACCGTCATTTGTTGTGC
>DATERH010000288.1:0-11490 GCA_035271785.1 Buttiauxella sp. | reverse complement strand
AGTATCAGTTACAGCAAGCACAGGCCAGCGGGCCGAGAGTACTGGAGCTTAATACTCAGTGTTACAGCTTGCCAGCCCAGGAGCATCAGCCTGGTGTCAATTGTGTCCCTGATTATTAAAACTCGCTCTTTCCCCAGTCATCTCCTGGCTGGGGTTTATACCGTCGGGTAATGGGCAGAGACCATCTCAATAACACAACTGTACGCGCGATATCCGCAATGGTAGACACAACCATACTCGCCTGGCTACCACCTAATATCATCGCCGTTATTTCATCTTCACCATAACTACACATCGGTATGTTTTTAAATGGATTTTATTATTGTAAATGCCATTTCGTAGGCTGTGTGGTAGGTTGTTTTTTTGCACTAAAGCTTGGAGATGTGTGTGAGAAGTAAAGCTAAAGACGAAGCGTTATATCAAGAAATGTGCCGAGTGGTAGGGAAGGTGGTACTTGAGATGCGCGATTTAGGTCAGGAACCTAAGCACATTGTCATTGCGGGGGTGTTGAGAGCGTCGCTTGCCAATAAAAATATAAAACGAGCTGAGATAACCGAAGAAGCGATGAGTGCTGTGATAGATGCGCTAGCCACGAAGGGACAATAAAAATCCGGCTCGGTGGGCCGGGTCTTGTTCACAGCCAGTTTCATACTAAAGGTGTTAAACCCATCACTGCATTAACCCCTGACGAAGCCATAAACACGCCACCCAGGATGAGATAGGTAGACTTTTTCTGAGTCGCGGCAAGCACTCGCATTACAACTCATTACCCCCAATCATGGGCTTCATTGATAAAGTGCTGCACCGCGCTTGAACGCTCATCAATCCTGGAAATCAATAACAACTCACTGACCATTTCCGGTTGTGCTAAGGGCACAATCCGTATACCAGGCATGGTTAAGCCAGTGACTGTTTCAGGCACGATACTCAGTCCAATCCCTGCTGCTACCAACCCGGGAATACTCATCAACGACGGTACGTACATTATGTTCTCAGGATGCAACTGGTTTTGTCGGCACGCCTGTAGGGTGTGTGAGGTCAGGCCGATGCCCGCACCGTCTTGCAAAAACACGAATTTCTCATGGCGCAGCGTCGACAGGTCGCCAGTAAAACTATCCGCCAGTTCATGGTTGTCTGGGATTAGCAGAACCAGCCTGGACTGGCTAAATTGATGGGTCCGCAGACGGTCTGGTAGGTGATCTTTAAATACCCGGGCAAATGCCAGGTCGAGTTTGTGGTCCAGCAACATTTCGAATTGCGCGCTAATACCCGCGTCCACCAGCGACACTTTGACGTCAGGGAAGGTGCTGAAGTAATGCCGCAGTAATTGCGGAAGGTGGGCCTCGAACAACGCCGAGTGATAGCCGATGTTGATCTCGCCCACTTCTCCACGCCGGGCTCGTCGGGCCGCGGCTATCGCCAGTTTACTGGACTCGATGGACTGCCGCGCATGTGTCAAAAACGCCTCGCCGGCAGCGGTCAATACCACCCCCCGGTTTTCCCGGCGAAACAGAGCCAAACCCAACTCGGACTCAAGTGTCCGCATTAATTGGCTCAGTGCAGGTTGCGCAATGCCCAATTGTTCGGCCGCCTTGCTGAAGTGCTGCAAGTCAGCGGCGACAGTAAAGGCTTTCAAATGACGTAGTTCCATGGTCCACCTTAATAAGGTTAGCTTATCTATTTATCGTAATTTTGATAATTATTCTGAAGAGGGGATGCGCTAATGTCTATTGACTTCGACGTTTCTTGCCCGCACCTATGCCAGAACGGAGTTGTATGGAAATCCTACCTGCACTCATAAAAATAATGGACAAATACCTCTATGAACACAACAAGTAACGCGAGTCATGATTTACGCATGCCTCGAAAAGCGGTGACAGCCGCAACCATTGGCACCGCTCTGGAATGGTTTGATTTCACGCTGTATGGCGCGGTGTCAGCAACCATTCTACCTAAACTGTTTTTCCCAGCGATGGAGCCGACCGCCGGCCTGCTCGCTTCGCTTGCAACCTTCGGTGTTGGCCTGGCTGCTCGCCCACTGGGCGCGATTACCTGTGGCTACCTCGGTGACAAATTGGGTCGACGCAACCTGATGCTGGCTACCGTGACCCTGATGGGGCTGGCATCGGTACTGATGGGTCTGTTGCCTACTTATGCTCAGGTCGGCATTTGGGCACCGATCCTTCTCGTGCTGCTGCGCATTATTCAAGGCTTCGCACTGGGCGGTGAGTCCACTGGGGCACAACTGATGGCGCTGGAGCACGCATCTCCAGACCGACGCGGACGTTATTCTGGTTTGCTCGGATTGTGTTCGCCTCTCAGTCAGATATTAGCCAACGGCGTATTGATGGGGCTGGCCGCGACACTTTCAAGCGAACAATTCGAAAGCTTCGGATGGCGAATCCCCTTTGTCATGAGTTTCGTCCTGGTAGTGGTGGCGATTTTCATCCGTCTGAAAGTCGATGAGACCCCAGCGTTCGTCGCCTTAAAAAAGACCCCGGTCAAGCAGGAAAAAAGCCCGCTCAAGTCCGCTGTGGGCAGCCATTACAAAACCATCCTGCGCTTGATGTTGTTCTTCTGCTCGCCAGCTGCGCTGTTCTATCTGATAGTTATCTTCTCCCTCAGCTATTTGACCAAGCACTTGGGCTTTAGCCAGTCGACAGGCTTCATGTCACTGATGGTGGCTAACATGTGCGCGATTTTAGGTGCGCTGGCTGGTGGGTATTTGTCAGATCGTTGGGGTCGTAAAAAGGCACTGGCATTTGGTTCGTGTATGACCTTGCTGATCCTGTTCGTCTATTTCCCGATCCTCAATACGCTAAACGTCGCAGCCATCATGGCAATCATGGGGTTGTTCTTGGGTTTCACCCAGTTTCAGAGCGGCATCCAGCCAGTGGCTTTCGCTGAAGCGTTCCCGACCCAGGTTCGTTATTCGGGTTCCGCGCTGGCCTACACCGGCGCCAACCTGGTAATCGGTGGTCCGATGCCAATGATAGCTGTGTGGCTGATGAGTCAGTCGAACAACTCACCGTGGCCTCTGGTGACGCTGTGTGCCGTAATTAATCTGATCTCGCTGGCCATGATCCTCATCGGTCCTGAAACCCGTGGCATCGACCTGAATACCGTCGCAGCACCTGAGTCGGATGCTACTGTCGCTCCAGCCTTCTTTTCAAATAACACAATAGGACGACCATGAACCGCACCGTCTTCATTCTTAACGGCCCTAACTTGAACTTGCTGGGGCGTCGTGAGCCGCACATTTACGGGCACACCACGCTCGAGCAGATACGCCAACGTTGTGAACGGCTGGCCGGGGAACTTGACCTGGTATGCGACTTCCGTCAGACCAACCACGAAGGCGTGATGGTCGACTGGATTCAAGAAGCCTTCGAGGAGGGTGCGGCTCTTATCATCAACCCGGCTGGCTTATCGTTTCATTCAATTCCGGTGCTCGATGCCCTGAAGTTGCTTAACACGCCGCTGATTGAACTGCATTTGTCGAACATCCATGCACGGGATGAACTGCATCGACACTCAATCATGTCTGGTGCGGTCAATGCAGTGATTTGCGGCATGGGAGCCGACGGTTATCCTTTGGCAATCCGGGCCATTGACGACCTGCTGCGTCGTCATGTGGACAACAACTAACATCGCTCTTCGCAAGTGCTGGCACGGCGGTCTCTGGGCAGAATATTGCCAGAGCCGCCTTTATCTTTTCGCTGGCCTTCGTGGATTAGAAAAGCGAATCTCACCGCGCAGAAAACGTGGTGCCTGTAAATCCTCGACCCATTCATTTATCAACTCAATCAGCAAGCCAATGTGGAAGTAATCGGGCGGCCATCACCGGTGAATTCTGGTGGAAACGAAGATGCGGTGTTTCACATTGCTGGGTAAACGGTAATGGCAATACTGAACCGGAGCTCCTAAGCTGTTAAAGCAATTGCTGTTAAAGCAATTTTTGCAAAACAGCAGGAGCGGTGCCTGTTGCCAATTTCAAATAAAAACCGCCAAAAGGGTAACGCCGTTCACTTAAGCCAATGAATTAGGGGAAACGCCGGGATTGGGTTCCCGGAGGGACGCCAAACCCGGTGGTCGCCCCGGGTATCGCGGTCTTAAACTAACGGCGTTGGCCAAAAGGGGGAAATAGTCATTTATGCCGATGATCATCCTGAAGACGAAACCTTCCCCGGTTTGGTGTTATGGCGGGAAGGTCGGATGTTTTTCGCCGATGCTGAACATTTCCTATTGAAAATTAATCCATTGGTTCTGAAAAAACCAGGCAAAGGTAGTGATGCTGGAGGATGCCCGTAACGACCTGCAAGGCAAAATGCGTGAATTAGTTCCCCTGTACCGTGGTGGCTCAACCCTGACCCGTGAGGTTCGATATGGCAAAGAAGAAACGTAAAAAATCAAAACCTGCCGCCGTTGTTAAGGTGGACGAAAAACTCGGCAATAAGGAATATGAAAAACATTTATTTGAATTGCATGTGGAACTGGTGCATCTGCAAGAATGGGTGAAGAAGCAAGGACTCAAGGTCTGCATTCTGTTTGAAGGTCGTGACGGTGCGGGTAAAGGCGGGGTAATCAAGGCACTGACCGAACGCGTGAGCCCGCGCGTGTTTCGGGTATTCGCTCTGCCCGCACCGACCGAGCGCGAAAAAAGTCAGATGTACATGCAGCGTTACGTCAGTCATCTCCCTGCCGCGGGCGAAGTGGTGATCTTTGATCGCAGCTGGTACAACCGTGCTGGCGTCGAGCGCGTGATGGGCTTTTGCACGCCAGAACAAACGAAGGAATTTCTCGACTCTATTCCAATAGTGGAAAAAGCAATCGTCTCGTCAGGCATCATCCTGCTTAAATACTGGCTGGACGTGAGTATGGATGAACAGACCAGGCGGTTGGAAGACCGGATCGCCGATGGTCGAAAAACCTGGAAACTCTCGCCGATGGATATTGCTTCATATGGTCGCTGGTACGACTACTCGCGCGCCCGCGACGAGATGATCTTAAGCAGCGATACAGCCTGGGCACCTTGGTATGTCACGCAGTCGGATGACAAAAAAAGAACTCGGCTGAACGTCATCAGCCATATTCTGCGGCACATTCCTTACAAGAAGATCCAGGAGCAGGGAGTCAAATTACCCAAGCGGGAGAAAACCGGGGACTATGTTGAACCTGAGTACCCGTACCGGAAAATTGAAGAGCGCTATTGATTGACTGCTTCCCGCCAACGATACCGGCTCTGGCTGGCTACGTTGGTGGGGGCTGGTCGAGAACACCAGGGCTTGCGTTCTTCGGCCTCGGCGGCTTTAGCTCGGGTAGGGGGATAACGTTGTATCTGGAGGCTAAATCAGGATTTAGCACCTGTGCAGTGCGGGTTTGGTATATTTTTTCGAGGAAATAAAGTGTTCATGACCCCCTGCATCATTTACGGGTGATTCACCCTTCCTTACGCACAGGCCATAGTCATACATTCAGCTAATATTGAAGCCTGGATTTACATCCCCATGATTGTAAACATTTTATGTTGAATGAAACCCTCTTTACTCCCCCCAAGATCTCATCCACAGACAAGTGTTTAATCGCGCTCATGGTTAAAATGATTCTTGTTTGTCAGTGCAGATATCATTAGCAAAATAATTATTATCAATATTATTAGTCGCATAATCACAACGCCTGTAACATTACAAAAAGTATGTGTATCGTTGCTAACGCTTAATTGATACATGCAATGGGATGTAACTCATCTCTCACGAGTGATGAGTTTTGCTCTGGCCTGGGTTTAGTTGAATGCTTATATGAATTTTTCTTTTGCGCGTCTGTGGTCTTTAATCGGTTCGTTTCGCTCAGGTCTTGCCACCAAACGCTGGCTGTTGCTGGCATTATTCGTTCAGGGAATAGGGGCTACGGGCTACCTGTATCTGGAGCGCAATTGGATTGAAGCCGGTGTGGTGCAGAGCCTGAAAAACGTGTCGTCGATGCATCGACGCAGCTTTGAACAACTCGATACAACCATTCGCTATCAGCTTCTGTCTGTCGGTGAGGCTATGTTGGTCAACCGTAATCCCGACCCAGCGGGGCTAAATGATAACACCCTGTTGAAAACTGAAATCAGTCATCCATGGCTGGATGCGATTATTGTCCTCGACCCAACCGGCAAGATTGTGGCATCTGACTCTGATGTACCGTTAGCATCTATCCTGCCAGCAAAAGCGCTGGCGGAGCACTCCTTCATCAATGTGCCACAATATCGGGCCATCCATGATGGTATCAGTGCTTCCTTTTTTGTTTCCCGTCCACTGTCACCTGAACTGGGCAGAGGTGGGCTGGCAATATACCGGCGGATCACCTCTCCGGACGGCTCTATGCTGGGCAGTGTGATTGGCTTTACCAGCCAGCAAAGTTTGTCGACGTTGCTTGATACCGATGCTGAGCGGGGTTTCAACTTAGGCAAAAACGGTATCCTGACTATTATTGATGGCCACACGCACGAAGTCTTCTATCGATATTCCTATGACGAGGGGTCGGTGAAGATGAATAACGTACTGTCGCAGGGCGGCGGCAAAGCCTCTTTACTGGATACCCGATACGGACCGGATGTGAAATCCTTCCGCTCGCCGATTGACGGAGTGGAGCGGCTTGCGGTGTTGCACCCCCTACATCAGGGTCAGTGGCTGCAGGTGGTCGGTGCCAGCAAAAACGAGTACCTGTTCAAATGGCGCATCGAAGTGGCCTTTTCCGTGCTGTTATTTGTCTGCCTGAGTGTCCTACAGTGGCTGTTGATGCAATTTTTCCAGCGGTATCGTCAGCAGAACACATTACTGAACCTGGTTCTTGACTCCGTGGATGCCTGTGTCTATTTCAAAACCAGCGATCGGCGTTTCGCCTACGTCAATGCGAACACTGCCGCCTTGTATGACCTCCCCGTTGAACAGGTCATCGGTCGACGGGACAGTGATATGCTGCCACAGAAGATTGCCGATGATTTCTGGGTCAACGATAGCAAAGTGCTCACTTCGGGTATCAAGCATAATTTCACCGAGATTTCTGTCAATGCGCAGGGGGAAACCCGTTATTACTCATCAGTTAAGGTACCTGCACAATTGCCGGGCCAACTGCCCGCGCTGGTGGGTATTTCCACCGATGTGACCGAGTTACATCAACAAACCCTCGCCCGTGAAGCCGCCGAGAAAGAGCTGGCGGCGTACAACCACTCTCTGTGGCTGCACAACCAGGTACTGGAGAAACTGGGTGAGAATGCCCCGCTGTCTGAGGTCCTGGACACCATGGTGCGTATCATCAATGAATATCGCCCCGGTATGATGGGCGCTGTGTTTCTGCTTTCAGAAGATGGCAGGCAGCTGACGGGTTGTGCTGGGCCAGATTTGCATAAGGAGTGGTGGAATATCAGTGCGCAGCTTCCGCTCACGGAGGGGTACGGATCTGCGGTGACAGCCGTTCTACGTGGTGAAACCATCATTGCCCAGGACGTAGCCACCCATCCGAGTTGGTCCGCGTTACGTGAAGTGGCTTGTCGTCAGGGGCTGCGGGCAGCCTGGGCGCAGCCCATCAAAGACAATGAGGGTAAGATCCTCGGAGTCTTCGCGATGTACAAGCGGGAGCCCGCCGTCCCGGATACTCATGATCTTGCCCTGCTGGCAGACTACGCCCGGCTCGCGCAAATCGCCATTGAGCGTGCGCGGATGGCCGGGGCCCTGCAGGAAAGCCAGAGCCTGTATCGCCTGATAGCAGAAAACAGCAACGACCTGATCTGGGTGATGGAATATCCGTTTTTAACCTGTAGCTATGTCAGCCCCTCGGCTGAACGGATACGCGGCTGGACGGCAGAAGAAATACGAGATCAGCAGCTGGAAGACATGGTGTCACCCGACTCGGTGCAACTGGTGCAAGAGACGCTGCAGAAATGCATGAGCCGTATTAACGAAGGTGACCTGACGGGCCGTTTCTTTACGATGGAGCTGGAGCATTTGCACAAGGATGGCCATCTGTTCCCGGTAGAGACCAAGGGCACCATCATGCTGGGTAGCGATGGCAGACCCACTCACATAATTGGCAGTACTCGCGACATTACCGAGCGGAAGGCCGCGGAGAAAGCATTGCATCAGATGCGGGAAGAACTCGCCAACCAGTTATTGCTTGCGCAAACCCTTATCAATTCCATTCCCAGCCCGGTTTTCGCCAAAGACAGGGCTGGACGCTATCTGATGTGTAATAAAGAGTTTGAAGAGTTCTACGGAAAGTCTCGGGCGGAATTACTCGGCAAGGATGTTTTCGAGACCTGGCCCCAGGAACTGGCCCAGATCTACTTCGCGGCAGACAACGCACTCTTCGACCACCCGCACTCCCAGGTGTATGACGTGAAGGTGCCACATCGCGACGGATCACTACGGGACGTTGTATTTAACAAGGCGGTATTCCGCGACAGCCACAGCGCAGTGGCGGGCATTATTGGGGTGATGGCGGACATCACGCAACGTAAAGCAGCGGAGGAAGCCATTCGTAACATGGCGTTCTTCGATCAACTGACCGGGCTGCCAAACCGCCGGATGTTGGAAGACCGGCTTGCTCAGATGCTCGCGCTGGCGAAACGGGAACACCGCAAGCTGTCACTGCTGTTTGTTGACCTGGACCGGTTCAAGGCGGTCAATGACCAGCACGGACACAAGGCTGGCGACTGGTTGCTGGTACAGGTCGCATCGCGCATGAGTGCGGTACTGCGTAAGTCCGATACCGTATCACGTCTGGGTGGCGATGAATTTGTCATCCTCTTACCCGATCCCCACAGGACTGAAGATGCCGTTCTGGTGGCGGAGAAAATCCGGGCGGTGCTTGAAATACCGTTTGTCATGGACAATGGCGTGGAGCTGGATATTTCGTCGAGTATCGGTGTAGTGATGTACCCCGGTCAGGCGGATAATGTGCGCGATTTACTGCACTCTGGCGATGAAGCCATGTACCGGGCCAAGAAGGGCGGCAGGAATGCGGTGGAAGTATTTGGGCAGGTTCAGGAAGAAGAACAGCATGTAGAGTAACCATAACTGCGGAGCGATAAAAAGCCCCCGAAGGAGCTGAATGAGTTTGAGTGTGAGGGACGAAACAGGCCGTCTTACGGCGACCTGTCCGGCAGTTCCCTCTGCGACCATTCGTTATTTGGTCAACTCAGCAGTCATGTGTACGCGATTGTTGAACTGCGCACTGGTGATTTTATAGGATGCACCCTCTTCAGCGGCCTGCGCGGCAATTTTTGCTTCTGCACGGTCAAGGGTGGAAGCCGTGGTGCTGATGCTCTGAGCGAATGCACCGAAAGACATTACGGAAAGAGCAGTAACTACAACAAAAGTTTTGATGGTTTTCATGGTCGTATTCCTTAAGGTATTTATCAGTTGTAGGGCGTTTTGCCCTGATGTGATAAATAATAGACCTGCCATCCGATGATTAAAATCGAAACAATTTGCCTGAGTTGTTCAAAAAAATAGAATGTGTTTTGGGTGGCTATAGATGTGTCGGATGTGAGGAATATCTGCAGATCTACCCGCAAATCGGTGCAATATCATGAAAGGATATGAAGGCTGGTTAGTGGTTAATTCGGCTAAGAGGCTTAGTTTTACTGGGTTTTTGAAGTGAATTGAAGTGATGTGAAATGACTTAATGGTGTCCCTGCAGGAATCGAATAATCGTTTAACTTAATAATAAATATATTTTTATTTGCACGTAAAGTTATAGATACCCGCAAAAGTACCCGCAATGAGTGCTAAAAGGCTGTTTTTTGAATGCGCGGGAATAGAAGCTAGAAATGAAAGTGTGCCATCTGATTTGTTCCGGAGCAGATAACCTTGAATGGTTCAGGAGTTGGACTGGTGCTTATCCCAAAGAAATTGTGCATTTCGCTTAAAGAGAAATAGAAAAGCCAGAGGGTTAGTTACTGCTCCAGTGATTGCCCCGTGGTCGAGACACGGGCATATCTGTTCCAGTCACTGTTTAACTGGTCACGGAACGGTAAATTTGTGCTTTGATAACTTCCAGCGGCTAAAATGCTTCGATAAGTCACCCATTAGTAAGCACTCCCATCCTTTTGGTTAGTAGAAATCCCGTCATACATCTCTTGCAGTGATTCTTCCCAGTGGATCGGGAGGTCATCAAGCTTAAACCCGCACACGCGCAGCGCCTGCACCAGCAGATACCCCGGCTCAATTTCTGAATAGCGGGACTTCAGCCCGGACTGAGCAGGAAAGATGCGAATCGCATCGTTCAGGAACGCCAGAAACTCGGCGGTATCCTTGTCACCGGACGCCTCCCAGCGTTGTGGCATATCTGGATCGTTGTATTCAAACGTTAGGGTGATCGTGCGCCCTGGCGCGTTAGCGACTAATTGCACCATTTGCATGTACCTCCATAATTGCGGTGATAGAGAATTCCAGCATGCCATCTCCATTTAGCACGGATAGCCATCATATTACTGCATGGAAATGCGGAGATGTTTATGCCCTGACCAAAATATTGAATATTTGATCCGCTGGTGGATTAGAGGGTGCATTGATGGATATGCGCCACTCATTTTATCTGTAACATTCATATCTATTTTCCGATATGTAAAATAAATACCTTGAGGATAGGCAAAGTGAAAGTTCGCACGTTGGTCCAAGCCCTGCTGCTTGTCTTTACCGTATTAGCTAGCGGTGCTTCGCACAATCCATCATCTATTACCGGGAACACTTTGTGTTGAGCCCATCTTTTATTGCTCGTGATATTCGTCGGACCTGTAAGACCATAATAGGGGAAGCTAGTATCGCTAAAGACCTGCGTGACCGCATTCAGAACCATGCTCTATAGGATGTAAGTTCTAAACACTATGATCGTTATGATTATCTGGTTTAAAAACGTAAGGCACTCGAGATCTGGGAGTCGTACGTGAAGAACCATCAGTGTAAGTATCCCATCCAGGTGGGCCATGTGCTTTTAGATATCTGACCTAACGAGCCATAGCGTTCACGATGTCCGCTCCTGGCACAGGGCTACAGTAGCAGCCCTGACGGCCTCATACTTCAATCGACTCAGAGATCTCCAGCGCATCATCGACCTCAATGCCTAGGTAACGAACCGTGCTTTCCAGTTTCTTATGGCCCAACAGAAGTTGGATCACCCTGAGATTCTTGGTTTTCTTGTATATCAGGTAGGGTTTTGTTCTTCTCATGGAATGTGTGCTGTAAAGTGAATCTTCGAGACCAAGCTTTGTGACCCATGCACGAAAAATTCGGTTGTATTGCCGAGTTGATATATGTTGGCAAGAACCGACGCGGGATTGGAACAAATAGTCTTTACTGTGCAGCTTGCAAAGTTTTATCAACTCGGCGACAGATTCTCTCGTTCCCTTAGTTAACTCGAACTGTACAGGGCTACCGGTCTTCTGTTGCAACACCGTTGCTCTGCTTGAAACAGAATTACCATATGAAACATCTGACACTTTTAGTT
>DATERH010000287.1:0-2920 GCA_035271785.1 Buttiauxella sp. | reverse complement strand
TAGACACCATCAAAATTCTGCATATGGGGCAGATGGAGCGCCTGGCATGTATCGCACTCGAAAATGGTCACGCCGATTTCGTCAAGCCAGCGGCGTAAGATGTCCAGAGTAGGGACAACGAGTGAATCCATAAATGCCGTAACCTCTTTAAAATGGGGTGATGAAGTCGCGTTATATACACAAAATATTTCGAGTTGCATCGCGGCGGCAAGAGAACGACAAATTCGTCAGGAACGAGTTTGACCAGCCTATACCTGGCCTCCGGCGACAGACAGAAGTCTCTCGTTAATCCCGATGAGCTTAGTCAACTAAGTGATTCGGGGGAGTGAACGTTGCCAACAAAGATGCAGCTTGAAATATGAGGGGTATAGCTTACGCAAAAATAACGCCTCATACTATTATTATGCACCCAATGGTGCATGTGCTCTATTTTAGCCACCCGTTTTCAGGCAATAACCTGGCTGCGCCTGTTGCTCAATCCACTTGATCATTAAGGTCGCAATATCGATACCGCTCGTCTTTTCAATACCTTCCAGACCAGGTGACGCATTAACTTCCATCACTAGCGGGCCACGTTTGGCACGTAAAATATCAACACCTGCAACATCCAGTCCCAAAGTCGCGGCAGCATGGAGGGCAATTTCGCGCTCACGTTCCGTAATGGTGACCTGATTTGCCACCCCTCCGCGGTGTAAATTGGAGCGGAAATCTCCAGGCTTTGCCTGACGTTCGATAGCCGCCACCACTTTATTTCCTACTACCAAACAGCGGATATCCCTGCCCTGCGCTTCTTTTATATATTCTTGCACCAAAATGTGGGCATTCAGACCGCGAAAGGCGTCAATCACGCTTTCTGCAGCCTGGCGCGTTTCCGCTAACACCACACCTATTCCTTGCGTACCTTCAACCAATTTCACCACCAGCGGCGCACCACCGACCATGTCGATTAAATCACTGGTGTCATCGGGTGAGTGGGCAAAACCTGTCACAGGCAAATCAATGCCCTGGCGCGCCATCAACTGCAATGACCGCAGTTTGTCGCGGGCGCGGGTGATCGCCACCGACTCATTGAGCGGGTAACTGCCCAACATCTCAAACTGGCGTAACACGGCGGTGCCGTAGAAAGTAATTGCCGATCCGATACGCGGAATTACCGCATCATAATGAGGAAGTTGACGGCCTTTATAGTGTACTGAGGGGGCCGCCGGGTTGATGTTCATATAGCAAGAAAGGGGATCGATGATTTCGACAACGTGACCACGGCGAGATGCCGCCTCACGTAAGCGTTTGCAAGAATAAAGCGTTCCATCCCGGGATAAAATGGCGATTTTCACCCTGTACCTCAGCGTTTCCGGCCCAATAATAACAGCGGAGTTATCATAGCACTGCGATGACATTTCAACGAATGGACTGTTCTGACACGTCCATTAAATGGGGGTGATTGCACACAGCACCCCCTCGGCTTGAAAGATGACCCGCCTGGTTACCGTGTTGCCCAACCCTGCTTATGCAAATATTCCAGAATGAATGGGCGGTTTTCTTTAATGATGGTGCGACGAATATGGTCGCTCCAGGTGTCGCGTCGCGCGTTGCTATCACGGGAAAGATAATACTGCGCTATCTCTTCGTCGTACTGCGCCAGAACATTTTCATCGACCGGCTGATAGCTGTTTTCATGCATGATCATAGCAGCTGGAATGCGCGGTTTGAGACCATGATCTTCATCAGGCCAGCCCAGGCATAAGCCGAAGAGCGGTAAAACATGTTTTGGAATATTCAGTAATTCCGTCACCGCTTCGATGTTATTGCGCAGCCCACCGATGTAAACGCCTCCCAATCCCAGGGACTCTGCTGCTGTAAAGGCATTCTGTGCAAGCAGCGCGGTATCAACAACGCCCAGCAGCAATTGCTCAGCCAGCCCAAGCTGTGCTTCCGGGCAGATTTGCAAATGGCGGTTAAAGTCGGCACAAAATACCCAGAACTCTGCGGCTTCAGCCACATGTTTCTGGCCCCCCGTCAGCGAAACGAGCTGTTCACGCAGGGATTTATCGGTGATCCGAATAATCGAACTGCATTGCAAAAAACTGGAGCTGGAAGCCGCCTGGGCACTGGCAACAATCGCTGCACGCTGTTCATCTGTAATGGGTTCGTCAGTAAAACGACGAATGGAACGGTGTGAACACAGCAGATCAATGGTCGGCGTCATCGTGTTTATCCTTTGACTTGTCTGAAAGAGATTTATCGATTGATGGCTGACCTTTGGTCAGCAGCGGGGCAACATTTTGAGCCATCGCCCATACCATGAATGCCGCCGCTGGAATCATCAACGCAATCCCCAAAAATACCATGGCAATAGCCGCTGTTGCACCCCCAAAGGGTGCAGGTAATATCACGTAGCCATTAAGGGAAAGATAGGAAAGTAGTAAAAAAGAGATGCCGATAACTTCGAGAATTAATACCGGCTTCGGTAACGAACCAAGTGAGCGCATCCGCTTGTCTCCAGAGGCAATTATCGCCCCAGTATACCCCCTTCATACTTCAAGCGGCATGTTTGTTGCCCACGCTTTAGACCCTAAATAATTCAGGTTGTAGGCAGGTGGCAACGCAGGAATCCTCGGTAGATGACTCAAGTAAGTGACCGAGATGAGCGAGGTGAGCCAACGCACCTGCAGTTTAAAGTAGGACGGGTATATAGGTGAGGAATATCAGACTAACAGGCAAGACCTTCTTTCCATTAGTAACAGTTAGCGGCATTATAGTTGCCATACGCCGGTACGTATCGGCCACTAAAAATGAAGGAGATACCATGTTTGCAGTGATTTTTGGCCGCCCAGGCTGCCCATATTGCGTTCGTGCTAAAGAGTTGGCTGAGAAACTGACCGCTGAGCGTGACGACTTCAACTTCCGTTATATTGATATC
>DATERH010000286.1:0-14589 GCA_035271785.1 Buttiauxella sp. | reverse complement strand
CAATACGGATGAAACAATGAAACAACTCGAAACGGCGGCTATTTCTGCCAGCACGCTCTACATCGTTCCGACACCCATCGGTAACCTCGGCGATATCACACAGCGGGCGTTAACCGTGTTGCAAAGCGTTGACCTGATTGCCGCTGAAGATACTCGCCATACCGGTTTACTGCTGCAACATTTCGCCATTAATGCGCGAATGTTCGCATTACACGATCATAACGAGCAGCAAAAATCAGAAACCCTGCTGGCTAAGCTGAAAGAAGGGCAAAGCATTGCGTTAGTTTCTGATGCAGGAACGCCGCTGATTAACGATCCTGGCTACCACCTGGTGCGTGCCTGCCGCGAAGCGGGTATCCGTGTGGTGCCGTTGCCGGGACCGTGCGCTGCGATTGCTGCATTAAGCGCTGCCGGTTTGCCCTCTGATCGTTTCTGCTACGAAGGTTTTCTCCCAGCGAAATCGAAAGGCCGCCGCGACGCGCTCAAAGCGATTGAGCAAGAACCCCGCACGCTTATCTTTTACGAGTCTACGCATCGCCTGCTCGATAGTTTAGACGATATATGCGCTGTGCTGGGTGAATCGCGCTACGTGGTGCTGGCACGTGAACTGACGAAAACCTGGGAGTCGATTCACGGCGCGCCGATTGGCGAGCTGGCGGCATGGGTTAAAGAAGACGAAAACCGCCGTAAAGGTGAGATGGTGCTGATTGTCGAAGGCTTTAAAGCGCCTGCCGATGACGCCCTTCCAGCCGATGCGCTGCGCACGCTGGCACTGTTGCAAACCGAGCTGCCACTGAAAAAAGCGGCTGCCCTGGCGGCTGAAATCCACGGTGTGAAGAAAAACGCGCTGTATAAATATGCGTTGGAAAACAACGAGAAATAGAGGTTTTCGACCCGGCTCGCACGCTTTCATTATCGGTACCACTATTGTTAGTATGATTTAAATAAGCGAGGGTAATTTGCTCATACTTTAGTCTGTTCAGGATGAGCAAATTATGGCGGTGTTGTATCAGGGAGATTCAAATATGATTCTTTACCCTATCAGCTATAGCCCTTCCGCTCTTGAGCGAGCATTTGATCGTTGAGAAGGGGCTGATCCTGATGAGCGATCATGAGCAATATATTGGCGGTCAGAACATCTGGAAACGTATCGCAAGAGTTTCTAAAAAAATAGATGTTTTTATCCTTGATTCGGAAACTGGGCACTTTTTCCCTTATGACGGTGAACGAACCCGTTACGATTGTGACAGTATTCCTGAGTCAGAAATCTGGAGTCTCGCTCCCGATGAATCCCGCCGGGGTATTGTGCTAGTGGCAGAACGAGCGGATGGTTGAGCATCTGAGCCATTAAAAAACCCGCGACTGCGTAACTCCGTTCACTTAAGCCAATGAATTAGGGGAAACGCCGGGATTTGGTACCCGGAGGGAGGCCAAACCCGGTGGTCACCCCGGGTATCGCGGTCTTAAACTAACGGCGTTGCGCGAATGCGGGTTTTTATCGTTTAGACGAAGCAATATTGACCGTCTAATACCCTGAGATTTATATCGTTGTTTCTGTCTCAGGAATTAATTTATTGGCAGAACCGCATACGGTGACTTTACTGCGTACCACTTCTTTCATGGCATCCATTCCGACACGCATGTAATAGCGAGGATCGTTGCCTTCCGGATTCTCGGCAAACCATTTTTTTACCGCCGCAGCAAAGGCGATTTTTAATTCGGTGGCGACATTTACTTTGCACACGCCAAGTTCAATTGCACGTCTGACATATTCGTCCGGCACATCACTGGCCCCGTGCAGCACTAACGGAATATCCACAACGTTACGGATTTCAGCCAGGCGCTGGAAATCAATTTTGGGGCGTTTAGTGTAAAGCCCGTGAGCGGTGCCAATCGCCACGGCAAGACTGTCGATCCCGGTCAGTTCGACGAAGCGGCGTGCTTCTTGTGGATCGGTGAGAAAAGCGCTTTCTTCGTCAACGTCCATATCATCTTCTACACCGCCAAGACGGCCTAATTCGGCCTCGACGCTGCAATCATGGCGGTGGCAAAAATCAACCACTGATTTCACCAGATGCACGTTTTCCGCAAGTGGGAAATGGCTGCCGTCGATCATGGCGCTGCGAACGCCAGCATTCACTTTGCGGCTGATATCGGCCAGTGATTCATGATGATCAAGATGCAGTGCCAGCGGCATGTCGTAGCTTTCAGAATAGGCTTCACATAGCGCATAAATCTCTTCAAAAGCGATATGTTTAAAGGTGCCTGGAGTACCCGCAAGAATCACCGGTGACTGCATCTCTTTGCACACTTCTAAAATGGCCTGGATGGTTTCCGCGTTGTGAATATTGAATGCAGGGACGGCGTAGCCTCGAGCTTGTGCATCCTGCAGAAGATATTTAGTGGAAATAATACTCATGTTGTAATCCTCTCAGCCTTTCCACGGATGAATAATCACACCCTGCACAACACGGTTTACCGTGCCACTGGTCGAAGGCGAATCAGGTGTAATACCGGCTTTGATTGATTCCGTGAGCGCGAAAATCTGCGCATACATCAGGAAGCAGAAAACCTGCTCGACATCGATAAATTCACGAGAAGTTGGCAGGCAGATGTGCGCCCCTTCTTCGGCTTGCGGACAAGGTGAAGAGCAGATAGCAACGACGCGCAGAGCTTGTTGGTCACGACGCAGTTCAGCCAGTAAATCAAGATCATACTGGCGAGTGTATGGATGGCTCGAAACAAACACTACGACTAGGGTTTCTTTGTTAATCAGTGATTTAGGACCGTGTCGGAACCCTGTCGGTGAGTCATAAAATGCCGCCAGTTTTCCCGCAGTCAGTTCCAAAACCTTTAACGCGGATTCACGCGCCACACCCTGTAATCCACCACTGCCGAGGTAAACGACACGTCTGAAAGGAAGGTCGCCAAATACGTTTTCATTAAATTCACCCTGTGAGGCAATGATTTGCGTACAGCGGTTGGCAACGTCCTGGAAAGTGGTGCTGTTGATAACGTTTGGTGCAAATGCCGCCAGGCAACTGGCCATCATGGTGGTGATACTGCTGGTCATTGCAAAGCCGCGATCGTGGGTTTCTGCAGGCATTAATAGCGCTAGAGCATTGCCATTTGCCTGAGCGTTTTGATACAGGCTTCCGGCTTCATTGCAGGTGATTACCAGGTGGTAGCAGTCATTCACGATCTGGTTAACTAAATCCACTGCTGCCACGCTTTCCGGACTATTGCCGGAACGAGCAAACGAAACCAGCAATGTAGGCTGAGCTGGCGTTAAATAGTCCAGCGGATTGGTGACGAGGTCGGTGGTAGGGACTGCAACAAAATTTTTCCCAGTATGGCGTGACAGCCACGGCGTAATAATATCGCCAATAAATGCGGAGGTTCCGGCACCCGTCAGGATAATTTTCAGCGAGGTGTTTAGCAGTAAAGGTTCAAGAAATGCGTTGATGCTGCTACGTAATGTATCGATATTTTTTAGCGATCGGATCCAGCTTTCTGGCTGTTGGCGGATCTCTTTTTCGGTCCAGGTTGATGTGCCGGTAAGGCAGGCAGATTGTGTTTCGCTCATAACTCAGTCCTTAGCAGTGCAAGATCATCGGAAGTAGCACAAAGCAGAAAAGGACAATCTTTCGTTTTGTTTCATTTACTCAACTTCATGCTTGTATAAAATTTATAGAAAAGAAAACGAAAGGTCAATGCAAGATAAACAATAAAACGAAATGTGTGATCCCGTAAACGATCGTTTCTATACAACTAATTGATTTTTATTATTTATTATAAAAAGTAACTCATCAGGTTGAATTTAATCGAAAGGAAAAGAAAGGTCTGCCGCTCAGGCGACGGCAGATAAAAGTGAGGTGCAATGAAAGAACTACAAGGGGGAAGACTGGCCGTTAATCCAGATGTTATGCACAAAAAGCTGTGAGTTAAGTGCGAGCAAGTTGGCGCGTTTTCCCACGGCAAGCGAACCCAGGTTCTTATCCAGCCCTAATAATTTGGCTGGGTGTAGCGAAGCCATGTGAATGGCATCCTCGGCAGATACACCAACCTGATCCACCAAATTTCTTACCGCGGCATCGAGCGTTAGTGTGCTGCCGGCAAGCCCGCCGCTTTCGGTTCGCACGACGCCATTGTGCATAGTGACCGGATACCCACAAATCGAATACTCGCCATCTGGCATACCGGCGGCACTCATCGCATCGGTTATCAGCACTATTCGCGGTTTGGCGCAACTACAACTGATATTCATCACTGCCGGGTGGACGTGATGCCCATCAGCGATCAGCTCAAGCCAGGCGCGTTTGTCTGTTAAACCTGCCCCGACCATACCTGGATTACGGTGATGTAGCCCCGTCATTCCGTTAAAACAATGCACCAGCCCATCCGCACCAGCATCAAATGCCCGGATTGTCTCTTCATAGCTGGCGGCGCTGTGACCGAGCATAACGCGCACATCACGGCTTTTCAGATGTTTTATCAACTCAAGTGCAGCGGGTTTTTCCGGAGCCAGAGCCACTACGCGTAAGGTGTTTTGCGATACCTCGATAAGCCTATCCAGTTCGGCAATAATCAGCTCGCGAAACAACTCAGGTGGATGCGCACCTTTATTCTGCGGCGTGAAATATGGCCCTTCGAGATAACTCCCAAGCACGCTGGCTCCAGGCCCACCCTGAAAAACGCGGTGGGCGATGCGTTGCAACGCCCGTTCAATCTCAGCGAACGGCGCTGTGACGGTGGTGGGTAGCCAGGCACCCACACCTTCACGTGTTTTGTACATCGCTAATCGGTCCAGTATGCCGGGGTCGTCGTCCATCACATCAAGCCCGTCACCGCCGTGAACGTGAATGTCGATATACGCTGGACACAACAGTTCAGCATCGCGCCCCATCACGCCATGGGGAATGGGTTCAATGGCGACAATCGTTTTGTTATCAATGCGTAACTGGTGCTCATCGAGCCATCCCTGCTCGGTGAGCACCCGCCTGGCACGTAGAAGCGTACTCATATTCCTTCCTCGATCGCCTCCGTTTCACGATAGCGTCCCATTTCGTCGACCAGGCTGGTTAGCCCACGATGCCCACACTCTAAGGCTTGCAGGCGGAATTCTTTACTGGTTAAACCGTCTCGCTCCAGCGCCATTTCCAATAAGAGTTGCAGATTGATGCCGGTTATCACCTCGCGCCCTGGTCGCTCTAACGCCATGGTTGAAGCAACGCGGAATGGTGTGCCGCCAAGTAAATCGGTTAAAAATATCAGCCCTTCACTTTCATCTAACGCTTCGATTGCTGCTTCAAACTGTGTGGTGAGCAGGGCGGTCGAAGAGGTTTCAGGAAAGTCGATGGCGATAAATTGCTCTTGCTCGCCAAGGATCTGTTTCATCGCTTTTTCAAGCCCAGTGGCAAAGCCACCGTGACCGCTAAGAATAATACTTAACATATTGTTTTCTCTCGCTTACAGGGTGCCACTTATAGGAAGTGGGCAAATTTCCCAACAATACCCAGCACAACGGTGATACCGATAAGACGCAGAGGGCTCCATCCGCGGCGTACCAGCGCGTACATGCACAGCGTATAAACCAGTGGTAAAAAGGCAGGCATAAGCTTGTCGATAACATCAGTTTGCAGTTTTACTACCGCATCACCGGCTGTGATTTCAAGCGTAGTCGACAAGCGAACGTAAGTTGCGACCAGTGCGCCAATGACGGTCATCCCAACAATAGAGGCGGCATGGCCCACTTTGCGAGTGTTGGCTTTAATCAATGGGATGGCGGCCACCCCCATACGGTAGGCGTAATGCGCCAGCCCAAAACGCAGACCGAGGTGAACCACGTTAAACAGCACGATAAAGATCACTGCACCGAGGATTGAACCTTGTAGCGCAAGACTCGCCCCAATACCGCCACAAATCGGCAGCAAGGTCAGCCAGAACATGGCGTCACCAATTCCCCCCAGCGGCGCACCCACGGCAATTTTTGTACTCTGAATGCTGTTAACGTCCTGCTTAGAACGCTCCATCGCCAGAATAATGCCGATAACGAAAGTCACGAGGAAAGGGTGGGTGTTGAAGAATCCCATGTGGCCTTTCATGGAACGAGCCAGATCGTTTTTGTTGGTGTGGATCTTCTTCAGTGCAGGCAGTAAGCCGTAAAGCCAACCGGATGCCTGCATACGCTCATAGTTGAATGAAGCTTGTAACAGCATGGAACGCCATGCCACACGGTTAATATCCTGCCGGGTCAGTTCCGCGCCGATTCGTTGATCTTCATAGATATTGTCGTTCTTTTCGACCGCGGCGGAGTCCGTTACGTTGACGCCTGGCAGAGTCTGATCGTTAGATACCATCTTCAAATTCCTCTTGCTTCACGTGTGTAGGTTGCTGTGGTGCCGGGTCTTTGCGTAAGAAATCAATTAACGCCATCGCCAATGCGGCGGCGGCAATCGCCAGCACTGGCAGCTTCAGCCAGGCGGCAGCCACAAAGCCGAGAATGAAATAAGGGATGTAAACATTCTTCATCATGATTTTGAGCAGCACGGCAAAACCGATGGCTGGCATGATGCCGCCCGCGACACCCAGACCGTCAATCAGACGAGCTGGCAGCATATCGATGGCCGTTTTCGCGTGTTCCGCACCGAAGAAGATCGGCAGGAAAGCGCACAAGAAATAGAAGATGCCGAGTGCCAGTAACGCCAGGTAGTTCACCCGCTCAATGCCATCGGTATCGGCATTGGCGGCCATTGCGTCGCAACGCGCCATCACGCCGGACATGATGGAAAACAAGAAGGTAATCCCCATTTGCACCGCGACGGCAAAAGGCACTGCAACACCGACGGCAACTTCAGGTTTTACCCCAGTGGTAATAGCAAAGGTGGTGCCGACAATAGTGCCGATAATCACGTTTGGTGGTTGCGCGCCAGCAAGTGGCGCAAGGCCCATCCAGACTAATTCCAGCGTACCGCCAGTCAGAATCCCGGTATGAAGATCGCCAAGAATTAAGCCAACCAGCGGCCCCAAAACCACAGGACGGTGCATGTGCGTGAGGCCGTTGAACATATCCAGGCCCGCAATAAAGGCCAGAATACCCAACGCTAATGCCTGTAATAAGCTAATTTCCATAGAAAATACCTCAGAGGAGTTTGTAGAGATCCTGAGCGGATTCCGTCGGCACACCCTGAACAAAACATTCCACTCCGGCCTTTTGCAGGCCATTAAAAGCAGCAATATCCTGGTCATCTACAGAGACGGTTTTCGCTATCTGTTGTTTGCCTTCTGCGTAGTGCATGTTGCCGACGTTAATACGCGTCACGGGCACATCACCTTTCACGAGAGTCAGAAAATCATTGGGGTTTTTACACACCAGCAGGATTTTTTGTCGGTCAGCTGCACGATGAATATTGTCGATAACTTTTTGCAGCGACCAGAACCGTACCGAGATCCCTTCAGCCAGAACCATTTCCATCAGATTTTGCTGTACCAGATCTTCAGCCACTTCATCGTTGGCAACGAGGACGAGGTTTGCTCCGGAAAAACCGACCCACTGAACGCCTACCTGGCCGTGGATTAGTCGCTCATCAATGCGGCTTAATACAATGTTTGGCATATTTTTTCCTATTATTATCATTGTGTTAGTTTGAGTTCTGTGAGCCAGGACAGGCAGCATGGTACTGGTGCAATACGTCCTGGATGTGGTCGATGATGAGCTCATGCGGCGATGCCGGGATTTTCCCTTCACGGACCTTAGCGTATTGAAGTGGCAGATACTGGCTGATCAATGGCAAAGGAATAGATTCATCAGCCAAATTGGAGACAAGCCTGGAATACGCATCCTCGATGTCTTGATCCGGCCAGTAGTAGCGAATGCGATCCGAGAAGCTGTACCCACGTGCCAGGCGGCAATCACTGTTATTACCGTGATAATGGTGTCTCCAGTATTCAGGTTGTTCGAGCATCACGTTTTCAAGCACTTCCCGCAGCCCTGAGCATTTATGAGCTGGACGTAATTCGTGCTCGATGGCGGCAAGTGAAAACAGGGCTTCACGCAAGGCAAAGGTTAGCGCCGGGCCGACTTTCAGTATCGCAAAGTGGTGCTGTACTAACTGCTGCAACGCCTGTGGCGTTTGGTAATCGGTGGAGTGCGCTTCAAACACCATCGTGTCGAACGCTTCAATCATCTGGCTTAAGAATATTGATTTCTCTGGTTGATAATCAATGACTTGAGTGTGATCAAATTCAACACCAGGTTGGACAACAAGCCCGATAATGCGTGGCCACAGGTCGCTCAATCCCTGAAGTTCAAATGCATGACGATGGGCTTCAAGTGTGGCTTTCGCCGCTTGTGGTGTGGTAACGGCTAACTCTTCCAGGGTTTCGTGTGCGCCACCCGGAACCGGAACTTCAGTGCCGATGACGTAAACCAAATCGGAAATGCCAAACTTCTCAACGCAGGTTTGCTCGGCAATTTTTGCCAACCGTGCGGCGCGCATGGCGACAATAACATCAGTTAAAGGGATAGGATCGCCCGCGCAGGACATGCTGCAATCGAGGTGGATTTTTTTGAAACCGGCCGCAACGTAGCAGCGAATCAACTCATCAGCATTGCGCATCGCTTCTTCGGCGGGTAGTGCCTGCCAACGGTTAGGGCCAAGGTGGTCGCCACCCAGAATGAGTTGTTCACGCGGGAAGTGATGTTGGTCTGCCATTTGTTCGACAAAACTGCGAAAGTTGTGTGGCGTCATGCCGGTATAGCCACCGTACTGGTCAACCTGGTTTGAGGTCGCTTCAATTAATAGCAGTGATTTTGCTCCGCGGCTTTGGCGCATGGCCGCTTCCAGAACCAGCGGGTGGGCAGAACAAACGGCAAAAATGCCACATCGTGAATCCTGTTTATGGTTGGCCACAAACGCGGTTAAGTGTTTCACTTTCTTCTCCGTGTCGATTTATCTTTCGATTTGTTTCATTTAATAGTGGTGCATGGTGCGATAAAAACAAAACGAAAGATAATAGAATTGCGATCCATTTCTCAAAAGAAACATAATGAAAGTCTATTTGACACACTGACAGGGAATGAAACAGGCGATGCAAAGGCTTGCTTTCCGTGAAAAGAAAGGTGTTAATAGGCAAAGTGAAATGAAACGAAAGGTTTGATGAAGGGATCTATTATGAGCAATACCGACGCAGCAACGGACAAGCGTGTAACAGGTACAAGTGAAAGGCGTGAGCAAATTATCCAACGTCTTCGCCAGCAAGGAAGCGTTCAGGTTAATGATCTCTCATCGTTTTTTGGTGTGTCTACGGTAACGATCCGTAACGATCTGGCTTTTCTGGAAAAGCAGGGTGTCGCGGTGCGCGCTTACGGCGGAGCCTTAGTTTGTGATTCAGGTACCTCTGCGGTTGAACCGACCGTGGAAGATAAAAGCTCGCTGAATACCTCATTGAAACGCAGTATTGCGCGTGTAGCGGCTGACCTTATTAAGCCTGGCCACCGGGTTATTCTGGACTCTGGCACCACGACTTATGAAATTGCGCGCCTGATGCGTCAGCATAAAGACGTGATTGCCATGACTAACGGCATGAATGTGGCGAATGCATTGCTTGAAGCCGAAGGGGTGGAATTGCTGATGACCGGGGGGCATTTGCGCCGCCAGTCACTGTCATTTTATGGTGATCAAGCTGATCAGTCCCTGCAAAATTACCATTTCGACATGCTGTTCCTTGGGGTCGATGCTATCGATCTGGAGCGAGGTGTTAGTACCCATAATGAAGATGAAGCGTGTCTGAACCGCCGGATGTGTGAAGTAGTTGAACGGATTATTGTCGTCACTGACTCCACCAAATTTAACCGCTCCAGCCTGCATAAAATCATCGATACCCAACGGATCCATATGGTAATTACCGATGCGGGGATTCCGGAAGAGAGCCTGAATGGGCTGCGCAAAGTGGGCATTGAAGTGGTTTTGGTGGCCGAATAGAAATTGTCATGTTCATTGTATGCAGGAGGCTGCCTCATGTCTGGTTACCACCCGCCTTTTAGTACCACTCCATCAATTATTAATCGAGTGGTCGAGATTGGCGTGACCGTGGCCGAGCTGGTGGAATTGCTGGGTACAAGCCGTAGGATAATTGAACGAAATATCAAATACCTTCAGGAAGCCGGAAAGCTACAGCGAGTCGGGGCGACGAAAAAGGGGAGCTGGCAAGTCATCTAATTCGTCGCACCTTGAATATTTTGTTATTCCGCCGCTAATTTAAACCCGCGCAGCCGACTCACACTCAACACAATAGCTAAAACCGTCGCAATCACCGCCATCCACAAGCTGATATGTATGGCGCTGTTCTGCGCATAAAGCGACATGAAAACGCCGACAAATGCCGCGCCCAGGCACTGTCCGAAGGTGCGCATGATGGCCAGCACACCGGAGGCGTATCCGCTGTTTTCCCGTGAGGCATTCGACAACATCTCTCTGTTATTTGGGCTTTGAAAGCAGCCAAAACCTATCCCACAAATCAAACTACGCAGACAAATGTCCCAGGCTGATGCGTGTTCCGGGAGCAAGGCCAGCAACGCCAGGCCAACCGTGAAGATGCTCAATCCCACAGTCGAGATTATCGCGGCACAATAACGGTCAGCGAGGCGCCCGGCATGGGGAGCCGCCAGAATAATACCGATGGGCCATGGCGTGAAAAGCAGGGCGGAAACCAATGCGCTGTATCCGTAAACGCTCTGGAACAGGAACGGTAGTGCGATGAAAGTGATACCCTGGCTGACAAAAGAGGCCAGCGAGGTTAGCGCCGCCAGTGAAAATCGTGAAGAAGAAAAGATGTCGAGCGGCAGCAGGGGTTTTGCCGCACGCCGCTGAACCCAGATGAACGCCAGGCCAGTGGCAATGGCAGTACTGGCGAAGGTTATCGCTATTTTCAGGTCATCGGTACCGGAATGTGTGAACGCATCGGCCGCCATCACCAGCGCGCCTAATGTCACAGCCGATAAAGCTGCGCCCGCAAAATCGAACGGCTCACGTTTCAACGCCGGATTATTCGGAACAACGCGCACAGTAAGAAACAACGCCATCCCTCCCAACGGAATATTAATCGCAAACAGCCATTGCCAGCTCATCGCTGAGAGAATGGTTCCACCTAGAATTGGCGCAATAGCCGTGCTGGTGCCAATCAGCAATGCATTCAGGCCGAGGACTCGTCCGAGCAGGCGGTTTGGGAAAACCGAGCGCAAAATTGCCGGGCCGATGCTTAATGTCGCCGCCCCGCCGATACCCTGTAAAACCCGCATAGCAATGAGCATTTCCAGTGATGACGATAGTGCACAACCTATGGAAGCCAGGGTGAATACGCTAAGGCCAAAGGTGAAAATCGAGCGGAATCCAAGACGGCTGGCAAGTGCGGCAAAGATGGCGAGAGTCATTGCGGCAGATAACAGATAACCGTTCGCCACCCAGACTGTAGTCGCCACCGAGGCGTTTAATGAGCGAGCAATTTGCGGCAGCGCGATGTTGATCATTGAGCCATCGAAAACGACCATTGCCGCCATGGTCATCACCGCGACCATCGCTAAGCCGCGCTCGCGTCCTGGTAGCCCTTCATCGCCGGGTTGATCGGTAAATAACGCCATCTGTAAAATCTCTTTCGTTGTGTGTGCCAGAAATATAGCGGCGCAGATGATAGGGCGGAAGGTGCAGCATTTGCATTAATTAACTGCACCAAACGCCGTCTCTCATTGATACCCACAGAATTCAAGCTGCATGTGCGTGGGCTGCACTCACTCACCCTAGTCACTTACTCAAGTAAGCTCTTGGGGATTAATGAGAGACTCCTGTCTCTCACCGAAGGCCAGCCTTTGGCTGATCAAATTCGTTCCCGACGAATTTATCTCTCCCTTGCCGCCTTCCTGCAACTCGAATTATTTTGGGTATACTCTTCGCTATGAACGAACCTGATCTGAACTTACTCATTGCCCTTGATGTGCTTCTTGCTGAAGGAAGTGTGGCGAGCAGCGCGCGTCGTTTGGGGTTAAGTGCGTCGGCGATGAGCCGCACACTGAGCCGCTTGCGCGCAACGGTTGGCGATCCTCTGCTGGTGCGGGCAGGGCGCAATATGGTGCTGACGCCTTACGCCGAGGAAATCCGTGCGCGTACGCAAAATGCGGTGTTTGAAGCACGTTCGATACTTCGTCCTTCAACAGCAGCGCTTAATCTTGCCACGCTTGAACACAGTTTTACGTTGCGAACTAATGCGGGATTTATCGAAATATTCGGCGCGGCTCTTATTGCTGCGGTGGCGGCCGTCGCTCCCTTTGTGCAGTTGCGTTTTATGCCCAAACCTGAGAAATCGGCTAAGTATTTACGTGAAGGTTTAATCGACCTGGAAGTGGGTGTTCTCGGGGAGATGGGGCCGGAAATTCGCTTAACGGCGCTTTATCGTGACAAGTTTGTCGGCGTGGTGCGCAAAGGGCATCCGCTGGAACTGGACGGGGAAATTACCGCCGCAAAGTACGCCGCTTTAGGGCATGTCGTGGTTTCGCGCCATGAACGAGGAACCGGCCCGGTAGATGCACTGCTGGCTGAAATGAATTTACAGCGCAAGATTGTGTCGATGGTGCCAGGGTTTCCTGCGGCGTTGGCGGTAGCACAGGCATCCGATTTGGTGGCGCTGGTGCCTGCGACTTTCTTGTTAAATCAGCCGGGGTTAAATGGGAATTCAGGAGAGGCGAGGCTTTATGTGTTTGAGTTGCCAGTGAAAACCAATGAAATTACCATCTCTTTAATGTGGCACCCCCGTTCAGAAGCCGATCCGGCGCATCGTTGGTTGCGGCAATTGGTGCTGAAGGTTTGTCGCGAAAAAGTGCCGGGATGAGGCAATCATTCCCGCAATAAAAAGACCCAAAATAACTTGAGTTGCACAAAGGCGACCAGGCCGTAAGACCCCGGGAGCATAGTAAACTATGTGACCGGGGCACACGGGGGCAGTCAACGCATCTGCAGCTTGAAGTATGAAGGGTATCAGGTCACTGGAGCCGGGTTGAACACTGCCAGAGCATTGTGCAGGCCCCACTGATCGGAGAAGGTTTTCTTGTGTCCACTCGCAACTTCAAGAATAAATTTGAACAACTCCCAGCCTACATCATCAATGGTCGCCTCACCGGTGGCGATGGTGCCCGCATTGATGTCCATTAAATCGTACCAGCGGTTTGCCAGCGCGGTGCGGGTTGCCATTTTAATGACGGGAACCGCCAGTAAACCGTATGGTGTGCCGCGACCGGTGGTGAACACTTGTACCGTAATGCCGGATGCCACCTGTTGCGTGCCGCAGACAAAATCACTGGCCGGTGTTGCCGCGAAAATCAGACCGCGTTTAGTGGGGCGCTGCCCTGGGGAAAGCACTTCAACAATCGCGCTTTGACCCGATTTGGCAATGGAACCGAGCGCTTTTTCCACAACGTTTGCCAGGCCACCTTTTTTGTTGCCTGGGGATGGGTTGGCGCTGCGGTCGGTTTTACCCATATCAAGATACTTGTCGTACCATTCCATCTCTTCGAGCAGGCGCTTGCCCACTTCTTCATTGATGGCGCGTGGGGTTAACAGGTGGATAGCATCACGCACTTCGGTAACTTCAGAGAACATCACGGTTGCGCCACAACGCACCAGCAGGTCAGAGGCATAACCTACCGCTGGGTTTGCGGTCACACCTGAGAATGCATCGCTCCCGCCACACTGCATACCCACAACCAGGTCGGATGCCGGGCAGGTTTCGCGCTGACGCTTGTTCAAATTCACCAGATGATGCTCGGCGACAGTCAGGATGTCATCGACCATTGATTTAAAGCCAACGTGATGTTCGTCTTGCAGGCGCACAATGCTGGCATCGCCCACATTAATGGACTGCACGTCGTCAGTGCCTTCCAGCAGGCGCTCAGGCTGCAACTTCTCACAGCCGAGGCCAATCACCATAATTTCGCCGCCAAAGTTTGGGTTCAGAGAAATATTATGGATGGTACGAATTGGGATAACAGCGGCAGGGGCGTTGATCGCCACACCACAGCCGTAAAGGTGATTTAAACCTACCACGCCGTCAACGTTCGGGTAGCGTGGCAGCAAATCACGTTCAATAATTTTGATGACATAATCCACCACGCCGGCGACGCAATGTACGCTGGTGGTGATACCAAGCAGGTTTTTGGTGCCGACGCTGCCGTCTGCGTTGCGGTAACCTTCAAAAGTGTAGCCTTCCAGTGGTGGCAATGGCTCTGGCACTTTAGTGGCTAATGGCAGGGTATGGAGTGGTGGAGCTGTTGGTAGCTCAACTAATGACTCGTCAATCCAACTGCCGCGCGGAATATCACGCACTGCATAACCAATTACTTCGCCATAACGGATAATTTCACCGTGGGCTGGAATATCCACCAACGCCGCTTTGTGCCCCTGCGGGATATGTTCGATAAGTTCCAGTCCATCCGGGAAACGCGTACCAGCTTTCAGGCCATCGTCATTAACAATAATAGCGACATTATCTGTCTCATGGACTTTTATATAAAAGGCACCAGGTGCTTGTTGTTTAATTTCTATA
>DATERH010000285.1:0-10987 GCA_035271785.1 Buttiauxella sp. | reverse complement strand
GTCGATTAACCGCAATATGGATTACGTTGAATGGTTAGCCGACACCATGCTGCGCGTGCCGGTTGAACATACACTGGACTTTGTGAATATTGCCGATCAATACGATCCGGCAGCTATCAAAGCTCGGTTGGATATGATGACACCGCAGAATGCCCGCATCTGGTATATCAGCCCGAAAGAGCCCCATAACAAAACGGCTTATTTTGTTGAAGCGCCTTACCAGGTCGATAAAATTACCCCACAAGTGTTCAACGACTGGCAGCAAAAAGCAGCGGCAATTACGCTGGCTTTACCTCAGTTAAATCCGTACATCCCTGACGACTTTACGTTGGTTAAACCAGAAAAAACCTACACGCATCCTGAGTTGTTGGTTAAAGAGCCGGGTTTACGCGTCCTGTATATGCCAAGTCACTATTTTGCCAGCGAACCTAAAGCAAATGTGACGATGGTGCTGCGTAACCCGCAGGCGATGGACAGCGCGAAAAACCAAGTGCTATTTGCCCTGAATGACTATTTGGCAGGCATTGCGCTTGATCAGTTAAGTAACCAGGCTTCCGTCGGGGGCATTGGTTTCTCAACCAACGCTAATAGCGGCTTGATAGTTAATGCCAATGGTTACACCCAACGTTTGCCGCAACTCTTTGAAGCGCTGTTGAAGGGCTACTTCTCCTATGCACCGACCCAGGAACAACTGGATCAGGCGAAGTCGTGGTACGCCCAAATGATGGATTCTGCAGACAAAGGTAAAGCTTACGATCAGGCGATTATGCCGATACAGATGGTGTCGCAGGTGCCTTATTTCCAACGCGAAGTACGTCGTGCGCTGTTGCCAGAACTGACCTTAAAAGATGTGATTGATTACCGAAAAGTGTTAAAAACCAATGCTAAACCGGAGTTTTTAGTGCTGGGTAACATGTCTCCTCAGCAGGCAAAAGATCTGGCGCATAACGTACAAAACCAGCTTGGTACCAAAGGAAATGAATGGTGTCGTAATAAAGATGTGCTGGTGGATAAGCAACATTTAGTGATGTTCGAAAAAGCGGGTAGCAGCACGGATTCAGCACTGGCTGCGGTTTATGTGCCGAAAGGTTTTGATGAAATCGTGAGTACCGCTTACAGCTCAATGTTAGGGCAAATTATTCAGCCGTGGTTCTATAACCAGTTACGCACTCAAGAACAGTTGGGTTATGCGGTATTTTCCTTCCCGATGTCAGTTGGGCGTCAGTGGGGGATTGGTTTCTTGCTGCAAAGCAATGACAAACAACCAGCCTACTTGTATCAACGCTTTAAGGCGTTTTACCCAACGGCTGAGCAAAAGCTGCGTAGCATGAGTGCCGAAGATTTTGCGCAAATGCAGCAAGGCATGATCAGTGAAATTATGCAGGCACCGCAAACCTTATCGCAGGAAGCGTCGCAACTGAGCAAAGATTTCGATCGCGGAAACCTGGATTTTGATTCGCGTGATAAAGTCATCGCCGAAATTAAAAAGCTGACCCCACAAAAACTGGCTGATTTCTTCCATCAGGCTGTGATTGAACCGCAAGGAATGGCTGTTCTTTCGCAAATTGCTGGTAGCAACAATGGCAAGGTAGAGTACGCCGCTCCTGAAGGGTGGAAAACCTGGAAGGAAGTCAGCGGTCTGCAACAATCATTGCCGCTCGTAGACCCTAAGTAGTTTGAGTTACAGGCAGGCGGCAAAGGAATTCACCCATTGGCTGATTTGATTCAGTCAATGGGTGATAATGTGTAGCCCACACACCTGCAACAAAGATATGGCGGATTTCAAGTTGCAGGAAGGTGGCAAGTGAATGAGTCCCGATGAGCTTAGTAAACTAAGTGATTTGGGCGAATGAGAGCAGCCAACACACCTGCAACTTGAAAGACGAAAGGTAAATAATGACCGGAACCACGCAACCTCTTGACCCCCTAAGTTTACCTTTGACAGGGGAGCGACTGATTGAAGCTTCTGCTGGTACCGGAAAGACATTCACCATCGCGGCTCTTTATTTACGTTTGCTGCTTGGTTTGGGAGGTAAAAATGCCCATCCCCGCCCACTCTCCGTTGAAGAATTACTGGTCGTAACTTTTACTCAGGCTGCGACCGAAGAACTCCGTGGCCGCATTCGCGCCAACATTCATGAGTTGCGTATCGCCTGCGTGCGTAATCGTACTGATAATCTCCTGTTCCAAAACTTGTTGGCTGAGATCCCCGACCTTCACCAGGCCGCTCGAATTCTGCGTCTTGCTGAACAGCAAATGGACGAAGCGGCCATTTTTACCATCCATGGCTTTTGCCAAAGGATGCTCAGCCTGAACGCCTTTGAATCAGGCATGTTGTTCGAACAACAACTTATTGAAGATGAGTCGCTGTTGCGTCGCCATGCTTGTGCCGATTTTTGGCGCCGCCATTGTTACCCTCTGCCCAAGCCTGTAGCACAAGTTATGGCCGAGGAATGGGCTGGGCCTGAAGAGCTACTCAGGGATATCAACAGCTGGCTGCAAGGTGAGCAGCCAGTCCTGAAGCAACCGCCTGCCGATGATGAAACGCTGCTCGCACGTCATCATAAGATCATCACAGCGATTGAAGATGTGAAAGCGCAATGGTGTGCAAGTGCTGACGACATTGCGAACATTCTCAGTGAGGCGAAAATTGACAGGCGCAGTTATAGCAGTAAAAACCTACCTAACTGGTTGAATATTGTCGGTACTTGGGCACAAACGGAAACCACGACATATAAATTGCCCGAGCAGCTTGAACGATTCTCTCAATCGATGTTGGATGAGAAAACGAAAGAAGGTCAGCCGCCCCAGCATCCTGTTTTCAGAGCGATTAACTCGCTATTAGGCGAACCGCTGACACTGCGTGATTTAGTCATTGCCCGCGCGATGGCTGAAATCCGCTACACCGTGCAGCAGGAAAAACGTCGCCGTGGCGAGCTGGGTTTTGACGATATGCTGGCTCGCCTGGATGAGGCTTTGCAAAAACCCGGTGGTGATGCACTGGCCGCCGCCATTCGTGGCCGCTTCCCTGCGGCGATGATTGATGAATTCCAGGACACCGATCCTCAGCAATATCGTATCTTCAGGCGTTTATATATGAATCAGCCTGACACTGCGCTATTGCTCATCGGTGACCCAAAGCAGGCGATTTACGCATTCCGTGGCGCTGACATTTTTACCTATATGAAAGCGCGTCATGAGGTTAGTGCCCACTACACGCTGGATACCAACTGGCGCTCATCTCCAGGGATGATAAGCAGCGTCAATAGCCTGTTCCAGCAACTGGATAATCCCTTCTTATTCCAGCAAATTCCTTTCTTAGCGGTGAAAGCCGCCGCGAAAAACAGCGGCCTGCGTTTTACCCTCAAAGGTAAAAATCAGGCAGCGATGTCATTCTGGGCGCAACCGGGCGATGGCTGCGGAGTAAGTGATTACCAACAAACCATGGCCATGCAGTGTGCGCAGCAGATCCGGGACTGGTTGAGTGCCGGGCAGCGCGGCGACGCTTTGCTGTGGAAAGGGGAAGAATCGCGGCCAGTACAGTCGTCAGATATCACCATTCTGGTACGTAGCCGTGGTGAGGCTTCCATTGTGCGCGAAGCCCTGGCGAGCCTGAACATTCCGTCCGTGTATCTTTCAAACCGCGACTCGGTATTTGCCACGCCGGAAGCGCGAGAAATTTTATGGATTTTGCAGGCAGTGTTGGCTCCAGAAATTGAAAATGCGCTGCGCAGTGCGGTCGCGACCAGCATGTTGGGTCTTGATGCCCGCATGATTGAAGCGCTTAACGAAGATGAAAATGCCTGGGATCAACTGGTCGAGGAGTTTTCAGAGTATCGACACATTTGGCTGCGTCGGGGCGTGATGCCGATGCTGCGTGCACTTATTGCCCGTCGCCAGATAGCTGAAAACCTGTTGGCCACGCCGGGTGGTGAGCGCCGTCTGACCGATATTCTGCACATCAGCGAATTGCTACAAGAAGAAGCTTCACAGACTGACAGCGAGCATGCGCTGGTCCGTTGGTTGGCGCAGCAAGTTGCCGAACCAGACAGCAACGCATACAGCCAACAATTACGCCTCGAAAGTGACAGACATTTGGTCCAGGTTGTCACTATTCACAAATCAAAAGGGCTGGAATACCCGTTGGTTTGGCTGCCGTTTATCGCGAACTATCGGGCGCAAAACAGCGGTTTGTATCACGACCGTGCAACATTCTCACCGTTGCTGGATTTAAGCGACGATGCGGAGAGCCTGAGCCTCGCTGAAGAAGAGCGTTTGGCAGAGGATTTACGTCTGTTGTATGTGGCTCTGACTCGTTCTATCTGGCATTGCAGCATTGGTGTGGCACCGTTATTTAAAGGCAATCGAGCCAAGAAAGGCGCCAGCGACCTGCATCTCGGGGCATTAGGTTATCTTCTGCAAAAAGGTGAAGCGAAAGATGCTGCAGGGCTACAGTCTAATTTAGCAGAACTGGCGAGCGAATCGATTAGCATCGAAGAGACCCAATCTGATGATTACACGCCATGGCAACCTGTGAGTGCTGAACTCCCGCAACTTAGTGCTCGTACCATGAAACGCCACGTTGCCGATAACTGGCGAGTGACCAGTTATTCTGGGTTGCAACAGCATGGCAGTAGCCAAGCGCTGGATTTATTACCGCGACTGGATGTGGATGCCGCAGGCGTTGCACCGGTACAAAGTGAGTCTTTACTCACTCCGCACACCTTCCCACGAGGGGCCGGACCTGGCACATTCCTCCATAGCCTATTCGAAGGTATTGATTTTACTCAGCCACTTAACGACACGTGGATTGCCGAGCAATTGGATGCACCTGGGTTTGGTGAGGAGTGGCAGCCGATATTAAAGGAATGGTTGCGGACAATTTTACAGGCTCCATTGAATGAAAACGGTGTGTCCCTCAGCCAGTTAACACCTAAGGAAAAACAGGTCGAACTGGAGTTTTATCTGCCCATTGAGAGTGATTTACAGGCCGTGCAATTGGACACGTTAGTGCGTGAATATGATCCGCTATCGGCAGGTTGCCCACCGTTAAACTTCAAACAAGTACGCGGCATGCTGAAAGGCTTTATCGACCTGGTGTTCCGCTGGCAAGGGCGTTATTACCTGCTGGATTACAAATCGAACTGGTTAGGTGAAGACAGCAGCGCCTACACTCAGGATGCCATGGCCGCGGCAATGCAATCTCATCGTTATGATCTGCAATATCAACTGTATACATTGGCGCTGCACCGTTATTTACGCCACCGTATTGCTGATTATGACTACCAAACTCATTTCGGTGGTGTCATCTACCTTTTCTTGCGCGGCGTTGAAAGTAACGGTTCGTCACAAGGAATATTTGCCACGCGCCCTGATGAACAGTTGATTGCGAAAATGGACGCGCTCTTTGCCTTGAAAATGGGTGTTGCGGAACAAACGGACGAGGTTGCGCCATGAAAATGTCTGAGCTTTTACAGCAAGCGGTCGAGCAGAAATTGTTACGTGCTTTGGATGCGCAGTTCGCCATGATGATTGCTGGTGATGAGCAACCCGCCGTAATGCTGGCGGCCGCATTAGTCAGCCATGATGCCGGTGAAGGTCATGTGTGCATTCCTCTTTCACGCTTAACACTGGAATTCTGTTTTGCCGGGCGGCAGCCCGATTTGGCAGAACAACTGTTTGCCGAGGCTTCAGTAAAATCCGGCTGGCGCGATGTGTTGCTGGCTTCTGATGCGGTGAGTGAGCATGAAGGCGCCACGCCGTTGAAGCTGATTGGCGATCGGTTGTATCTCAATCGGATGTGGCAAAACGAACTGTCGGTTGCGCGATTTTTTGGTGAGGAAAATCGCGCTATACCTCTCGACGAAGCGCAGGTTATCAGCGTGCTGAATCAGCTTTTTGAATCGACAGTTGATACCGACTGGCAAAAGGTTGCGGCAGCTGTAGCGCTGACGCGACGCATTTCGGTGATTTCTGGTGGGCCGGGAACAGGTAAGACAACGACGGTTGCGAAGTTGCTCGCCGCACTGGTTCAACTCACCGATACGACACCTTTACGTATTCAATTGGCTGCCCCGACAGGTAAAGCTGCGGCACGACTAACGGAATCACTGGGTTCAGCATTACGCCGTTTGCCGCTGGATGATGCGCAGAAAGCTGCATTACCAAACGACGCCTGCACGTTGCACCGTTTATTGGGCGCACAGCCCAATAGCCAACGGCTGCGTTATCACGCCGGGAATCTGTTGCATCTTGATGTGCTGGTGGTAGACGAAGCCTCGATGGTCGATTTGCCGATGATGGCGAAGTTAATTAACGCTTTGCCGCCGCACGCCCGAGTTATTTTTCTCGGTGATCGCGATCAGCTGGCATCAGTGGAAGCAGGGGCAGTACTTGGGGATATTTGCCATTACGTTACACATGGCTACTCACCTGCAAGAGCGGCAGAATTAAGTCGACTGACGGGTTATTCACTGCTTGCGGGGGAAGGATGTCAGGCGAGCGTGCTGCGCGATGGCCTGTGTTTGCTGCAAAAAAGCTACCGTTTTGATAGCAAGTCCGGCATCGGGCAATTGGCATTTGCCGTCAACGTCAGCGATGTGAAGCAGGCCAGAGGGGTCTTTTCCCAGAGCTTTAGTGATATTTCGAAACAGCCGCTGCGTGAGAGTGAAGATTATGCGCTGATGATTGCTGACGCCGTGGACGGTTATCGTCCCTATCTGGAGTTAATACGCAATCACGCCGAGCCTGCCGCTGTTCTTGATGCCTTCGGGCGTTATCAATTGTTGTGTGCCCTGCGTGATGGGCCGTTTGGCGTCAGTGGTCTGAATAACCGTATTGAACTGGGGCTGGTTCAAAAACGATTGATTGAACGGCCAAACCCGACGGTATCGCGCTGGTACAACGGTAGGCCAATTATGATTTCCCGTAACGACAGTTCGTTGGGGTTGTTCAACGGGGACATCGGGATTGCGTTGGACACAGGTGAGGGGCTGCGCGTCTGGTTCCCGATGCCTGATGGCACCATCAAATCTGTGCAACCGAGTCGTTTACCCGGGCATGACACCGCCTTCACCATGACAGTGCATAAATCGCAGGGCTCTGAATTCGAACACGCCGCACTGGTGCTGCCAAATCAATACACTGCTGTGGTGACGCGTGAGCTGGTCTATACCGCGATCACTCGTGCACGCAGTAAGTTGTCTCTGTATGCCGATGATCGAGTGTTTGAAAAGGCGATTGTGACAAAAACGGAACGACGTAGTGGCTTGATGGAAAGTTTTAACTAGCCCCGACAGGGGCTAGTTTTGGATTACGCTAAGTCTGCCATCAGCACTTTTGAGCGGCGCTGATAGTTGTACATCTCTTTTTTGCTTTCCGGCAACAGTTCGACATCGACTGGCATAAAGCCACGTTCCTGGAACCAGTGAATGCTACGGGTTGTCAGGACAAACAGCTTACTCAGCCCCATTTGCCGCGCCTGCGTAGCAATGCGTTGCAGCAATACTTCACCGCGTGATGAACTGCGATAGTCAGGATGAACTGCAACACAGGCCATTTCACCAATCCCTTCTTCCAGGAACGGATACAATGCAGCACAAGCGATGGTCAGGTTGTCGCGCTGGATAATGGTGAACTTGTCGATCTCCATTTCCAGTTGCTCCCGCGAGCGACGCACCAGGATCCCTTGCTGTTCCAGCGGGCGAATGAGTTCCAGGATGCCGCCGATATCGTTAATCGTGGCGCGACGAATCTGCTCCGCACTCTCCATCACGATTTGCGTACCGATACCATCGCGAGAGAACAGCTCCTGCAATAGCGCACCATCTTCTTGATAGCTAATCAAATGGCTGCGACGCACACCGCTACGACAGGCTTTGAGCGCACCCCGCAGAAAACGCACGGTGCCAGAATGGTAATCACCCGTTTCTTCCAGATCTTCAATGCGTTTTTGCGCATCGTTAGGAAAGAGTTCAGAAACGATATTGTCGTTATCGTCGATAACACCCTGGGAAGAGCAGAAGCCAATCATTTTTTCGGCTTTCAGTTTGACCGCCAATTGTGTGGCAATTTCTTCTGAGGTGAGATTAAAGCTTTCACCTGTAACGGAAACCGCAACTGGGCCCATCAACACAATCGCCCCGTTATCAAGCTGGCGGTGAATAGCTTCTTCGTCGATACGACGAACACGGCCACTGTGGCAATAATCCACACCATCATCCACACCCAACGGTTGCGCGATAATAAAGTTACCGCTGACGACGTTAATATGCGCCCCTTGCAACGGAGTGTTCCCAAGGCTCATGGACAAACGCGCAGTAATATCCAACTGCAATAAACCGGCGGCCTGTTTAACCAGCTCAAGGGTTTTCGCATCGGTGACACGCGTATGTTTGTGATAGATAGGTTCATGATTATGCGAAGCCAGATTGGCATCAATTTGTGGGCGAGCGCCATACACCACCACCAAACGAATCCCCAGGCTGTGTAACAGCCCAATATCGCTGACGATACTGGAAAAGTTCTCGTGTTCAATGGCTTCGCCGCCAAGCATAATGACAAACGTTTTTCCCCGATGGGCATTTATATAGGGAACAGAATGGCGGAATCCCTGTACCAGTTCGGTTCTACGTTCCTTCACCACGGCAAGCCCTCATTGCATGATTATTCGTAATTTGTGTATTTTTATTCTTTTATTGCTCCTGGTGCAAGCAGCAATTGCCACAAAGCAAAAATTTCTGTGCCGCTGTGTCCAGGTGCTTGATCGCGAATGTTTACCCTTTTATGAGTGACAGTCTAAGCCTGATTCGATAAAGTTTTCGGCTCAAAAAATAAAATTGGTTATTCGGTTTACGGAAACACACCGCTCAGGAGAGCTATGTCACATTCCAGTTCATTAATTAGTCGTCGCCGCTTACTAAAGGGCGCGGGCGCAATGTGGCTATTAAGTGTTAGCCAGGTCGGCCTTGCGGCCTCAAGCCTGGTAGTGGCGGTGCGTGTCTGGCCCGCATCGTCTTACACGCGAGTCACACTGGAATCGAACAGGGAGCTTAAATACCGGCAGTTTACGTTAAGCAATCCTGAACGGGTGGTTGTCGACATAGAAGGTGTGAATTTAAATTCAGTATTGAAAGGTGTCGGCGCCCAGATTCGTGGCGACGATCCTTTCATTAAGTCGGCACGTGTGGGTCAGTTTGATCCTCAAACTGTGCGTATGGTTTTTGAACTTAAGCAGAACGTAACACCGCACTTGTTTGCGCTGGCTCCGGTTGCTGAATTCAAAGAACGCCTGGTGATAGATCTCTATCCGGCGAATATGAACAGCGAGCAAGATCCACTGCTGGCATTACTGGAAGATTACAACAACGGTAAGTTGGATAAGGATCGACTGCCCTCGCCGGAACAAGGGCCGAAGCCTGGCAAAGCGGGTCGTGACCGACCGATCGTTATCATGCTAGATCCTGGTCATGGTGGGGAAGATCCCGGCGCGATTGGGCCGAACAGGACGCGTGAAAAAGACATTGTGCTGCAAATCGCCCGTCGCCTGAAAGCGCTTATTGATAAAGAAGCGAATATGAAAGCCTATATGACGCGCAACGAGGATGTGTTTATCCCGTTAAAAGTCAGGGTCGCAAAAGCACAAAAGCAACGAGCTGACTTGTTTGTTTCTATTCATGCGGATGCGTTTACTTCAGGTGCGGCGCGAGGCTCTTCAGTGTTTGCGCTCTCAACTAAAGGGGCGACCAGTACTGCGGCCAAATTCCTCGCTCAAACACAGAACGCCGCCGACTTAATTGGTGGGGTGAGTAAGAGTGGTGACCGCTATCTCGACCATACGATGTTCGACATGGTGCAGTCATTGACCATTAACGATAGCCTGAAATTTGGCAAAGAAGTGCTGTCCCGTTTGGGGCGCGTCAATAAGCTGCATAAAAACAGTGTGGATCAGGCAGGGTTTGCGGTGCTCAAAGCGCCAGATATTCCGTCCATTTTGGTGGAAACGGCATTCTTGAGTAACGTTGAAGAAGAGCGAAAGCTGCGTACCGCATCCTTCCAGCAAGAAGTGGCTGAGTCTATTCTGGCAGGGATAAGGGCGTATTTTGCGGATAGTTCGCGTTTGGCAAGATTAGGTTAATTGAAAAGATTTTTTGCCGAGTAATTTAAGTTGCCACAAGGCGGTAAATGAACGAATCCCGATGAGCTTACTGTAGTAAGTGATTATCTGCTCCAGGCAGATTTATCGGGTGAGTGAGTGAGCTAACGTAGTGGCGGCTTTAATTAAGAAGTGCAAAAACAAAAAAACACCCGTTAAGGTGTTTAAATGTTGGTTGCGGGGGCCAGATTCGAACTGACGACCTTCGGGTTATGAGCCCGACGAGCTACCAGGCTGCTCCACCCCGCGTCCGTAAACTTCTTTAGTACCCAAATGACTTTCATCATTGCGCTAAACTTAAGCGACTTAGTTGGTTGCGGGGGCCAGATTTGAACTGACGACCTTCGGGTTATGAGCCCGACGAGCTACCAGGCTGCTCCACCCCGCGTCCGTGGAAGCGCACTATACTCTGCTCGGCTTTTGATGCAACACTTTTTTTAATAAATGCTCAATTTGTCTCATCTATCTGATAATAATTTAATTTAAGTATAAATAGTGAACACATCTGACTGATGGGGGGCGCAACACGTTTAATTTTTGCTGTGTGTTTGCTATCTTCCCGTGCGTGTATACCCGTAGCCCTTCAAGATACAGGGGTGTTGGCTGCACTCACTCACCCGATAAATCTGCCTGGAGCAGATTTACACGCTGTTTGCTGCGCCCCGAAGGGGTGAGGCCCATGGATAGGCCGAGTAATCACTTACTACAGTAAGCTCATCGGGATTTGTTCGTTTGCCGCCTACCTGTATCTCGAAGTATCTCGGGTATAGCGCGAAATATAAACTTGGGCGAGGAAGTGATGATAGGACGTTGGACTAAGTACATTGTAACGGG
>DATERH010000284.1:0-2358 GCA_035271785.1 Buttiauxella sp. | reverse complement strand
TTGCGCCATTGCCAAAGCAGCACACCGACGACCACCGCAACGCCAAGGCCGATAGAGATAATATCCGGCATCGTGACCGAGAGAAGGTCGCCAAACAGATACGCCATCAAATCGACACGCACATTTGACATCAAACTCACGACCACCAGACCCAGCGACAACGCACTGTGGGCCATAATGCCTAATAAGGTATCTAACGCCAGATTCGGGCGTTTCTCAAGCCACACCAGACCTAACGCCAGTAACAGCGTCACCGCAATTACGGCATAAAAGGGATTGATGTTAAGCAGTAAACCAAACGCAACGCCTAATAAAGACGCATGGGCGAGGGTATCGCCAAAATAGGACATCCGACGCCAGACTACAAACGAGCCAAGTGGGCCTGCTGCGCACGCCAGCAATACCCCAGCAAGCCAGCCGGGCAGCAACAATTCAATCATGGCTGGTCATTCCCTCTACGCAAAACAATACGTCCAGTTAGATCGTGACGATGATTATGATGGTGACGATAGATGCCTAATTGCTCAGCACCCCGGGGGCCGAACATCGAAATGAATTCCGGGTGCATCGACACCACTTCTGGTGTGCCCGAGCAGCAAATATGGTGGTTCAGGCACAACACATCATCGGTTTTTGCCATCACTAAGTGCAGATCATGGGAAACCATCAATACAGCACAATCCAGCTCGCGACGCAGTTGATCAATCAGGTTATAGAGAGCCAGTTGTCCATTAACATCAACACCTTGCGTAGGTTCATCAAGCACCAGCAATTGCGGTTGATTGAGCAGTGCTCGTGCCAGCAGAACGCGCTGGTTCTCGCCACCGGAGAGTTTTTGCATCGGGGCTTCAATCAAGTGAGCGGCCTGAACGCGTTTAAGCGCCGGCAGAATTTCCGCTTTTTTTACGCCAGGACGCAGACGCATAAAACGGCTTACCGTGAGCGGTAAGGTGGCATCCAGGTGCAGTTTTTGTGGCACATAACCGATACGCAAATCGCGGTCTCGCTTGATAACGCCTGCATCAGGAGTGACCAGACCCAGTACCACGCGAACCAGCGTTGATTTTCCTGCACCGTTTGGGCCCAGCAGCGTCAAAATACGACCAGGTTTAAGATCGAGTGAAATATCAGACAGCACGCGGCGTTGCCCGAACGAAACAGAAATATTTTCCAGTGATACCAGATTTGTCATGACAATTTCAGGGGTTGCAGAAGTTAGCGGATGTTATAATATCACACCCCTCACATTCATAACGATGAAAAGTTGCATTATGTTACATAAAAACGTATTTCTTTGCGCAGCTTTAACCACTGCTTTTATGGTAACCGCCGCAGTGTCCGCTCAGGCAGCGGTTGTTGCCTCTATTAAACCACTAGGTTTTATTGCCGCGGCGATCGCAGACGGTGTTACACCAACAGAAATTTTATTGCCAGATGGCGCTTCTGAGCATGATTATGCACTTCGTCCATCTGATGTAAAACGCTTACAAAGCGCGGACTTAGTCGTGTGGATTGGCCCAGAGATGGAAGCCTTCATGCAGAAGTCGGTAAATCAATTAGCCGAACAAAAACAAGTACAATTGGCCGCTTTGCCTGGTGTGAAACCGTTGCTCATGAAAGGCGATGATGATGACGTTCATGCCCATGAAGGGCATGACCATTCAGCCGAAAATAGTGACGAAGATCACCATGACGGTGAATACAACATGCATATTTGGCTCTCCCCAGAAATAGCGCGGCTGTCAGCGGTTGCAATCCACGATAAATTAGTGGAACTTATGCCGCAAAATAGAGCCAAACTTGACGCCAACTTGCAAACTTTCGAGTTAGGATTAGCCAACATCGACAAGCAGGTTGGTAGCGTGCTGACACCGTTCAAAGGAAAAGGGTATTTCGTTTTTCACGACGCTTATGGCTACTTTGAAAAACATTACGGTCTAACGCCTCTTGGCCATTTTACCGTGAACCCAGAAATCCAACCCGGTGCGCAGCGTTTACATGAAATCAGAACACAGTTGGTTGAGCAAAAAGCCGTGTGCGTTTTTGCTGAGCCGCAGTTCAGGCCAGCCGTCATCAACGCCGTAGCCCGTGGCACTAACGTTCGTTCCGGAACGCTGGACCCGCTGGGGATTGAAGTTAAGCTCGGTAAAGACAGCTATATGCAGTTTTTAAACGGGCTTGCGAACCAATATGCGAGCTGCCTGAAAGGAGAATAGTGAGGAAGTGAATACGTGCAACAGATAGCCCGCTCTGTCGCCCTGGCATTCGACAATTTGTCCCGGCCCCACCGCGTTATGCTGGGGTCTCTTACCGTTCTTACACTTGCGGTCGCTGTTTGGCGACCGTACGTTTATCATC
>DATERH010000283.1:0-4423 GCA_035271785.1 Buttiauxella sp. | reverse complement strand
ATGGTAAACGTGCTGAACAACATCTGGCGTGCTGGCATCGTCGAAAAAGAATTGCAACGCAAAGCTCATAATAAAGAAAATAATCAGGAAACCGTGTGACATGTCAAAAACTCATCATATAGCAGTATTGCCGGGTGACGGTATTGGCCCAGAAGTTATGGCTCAGGCGCTGAAAGTGCTGGATGCAGTTCGTACGCGCTTCGATATGCGCATTACCACCAGTCAATATGACGTGGGCGGTATTGCCATTGACCGTCACGGCAACCCGCTGCCACCAGCTACCGTTGAAGGCTGTGAACAAGCCGATGCGATTCTGTTCGGCTCAGTAGGTGGCCCAAAATGGGAACACCTGCCGCCCACTCAACAGCCTGAACGTGGCGCACTGTTACCACTGCGCAAACACTTTAAATTGTTCAGCAACTTGCGCCCTGCGCGTTTGTACCAGGGTCTGGAAGAGTTTTGCCCGCTGCGTGCTGACATCGCCGCTAACGGTTTCGACATCCTGTGCGTTCGTGAATTAACTGGCGGTATTTATTTCGGGCAGCCAAAAGGCCGCGAAGGCTCTGGTGCCCATGAAAAAGCTTTTGATACCGAAGTTTATTACCGATTTGAGATCGAACGTATTGCGCACATCGCTTTCGAGTCAGCTCGCAAACGTCGTCATAAAGTGACATCAATTGATAAAGCCAATGTGTTGCAGAGTTCTGTGATGTGGCGTGAAATCGTCAGTGAAATCGCAAAAGAGTATCCGGACGTTGAGCTGTCCCATATGTACATCGACAACGCCACTATGCAGTTGATCAAAGACCCATCCCAGTTTGATGTGCTGCTGTGTTCCAACCTGTTTGGCGACATTCTGTCAGACGAATGCGCGATGATAACTGGTTCAATGGGCATGCTACCGTCCGCCAGCCTGAACGAACAGGGTTTCGGTCTGTACGAACCAGCGGGCGGTTCCGCGCCTGATATCGCTGGCAAAAACATCGCAAACCCAATTGCGCAGATTCTGTCTTTGGCTTTGTTACTGCGCTACAGCCTGGATGCTGAAGAGGCCGCTGCGGCCATCGAAAACGCCATCAATCTCGCGCTGGAAGAAGGCTTCCGTACCGGCGACCTGGCTCGTGATGGCAACGCAATCAGCACCGACGAAATGGGCGATACCATTGCTCGTTTCGTGGCAGAGGGGAAATAATCATGGCGAAGACGTTATATCAAAAATTGTACGATGCTCACGTCGTTTACGAAGCCGTAGACGAAACGCCGCTGCTGTACATCGACCGTCATCTGGTTCATGAAGTGACATCGCCACAGGCGTTTGACGGCCTGCGTGCGCACAAGCGCCCAGTACGCCAGCCAGGCAAAACCTTTGCCACTATGGATCACAACGTTTCTACGCAGACCAAAGACATCAATGCCTCCGGTGAGATGGCCCGCATTCAAATGCAGGAGTTAATGAAAAACTGCAAAGAGTTCGGCGTTGAACTGTATGACCTGAACCACCCATTCCAGGGTATCGTCCACGTTATGGGGCCAGAGCAAGGTATTACGTTACCGGGCATGACGATTGTTTGTGGTGACTCCCACACCGCGACCCACGGCGCATTTGGCGCACTGGCGTTTGGTATCGGAACTTCTGAAGTTGAGCATGTGCTGGCGACGCAAACCCTGAAACAGGGTCGCGCCAAAACCATGAAGATTGAAGTCACTGGCACTGCAGCAGCTGGCATCACCGCGAAAGATATCGTACTGGCGATTATTGGCAAAACCGGCAGTGCTGGCGGTACCGGGCATGTAGTGGAATTCTGCGGCAGTGCAATTCAGGCGCTGTCGATGGAAGGACGTATGACGTTGTGCAATATGGCTATCGAAATGGGTGCCAAAGCCGGTATCGTTGCGCCAGATGAAACAACTTTCGACTATGTGAAAGGCCGTCTGCACGCACCAAAAGGTGCAGACTTTAACGATGCGGTCGCATACTGGAAAACCTTCAGCACAGATGAAGGCGCAAAATTCGATACAGTCGTCACGCTGGATGCCGCTGATATCGCACCGCAAGTGACCTGGGGAACAAACCCAGGCCAGGTCATTTCAGTTACTGAAAATATCCCGAACCCAGAATCCTTCGCCGATCCAGTTGAGCGCGCCTCTGCTGAAAAAGCGCTGGCGTATATGGGCCTGAAACCCGGGATCCCACTGACCGAAGTCGCTATCGACAAAGTGTTTATCGGTTCATGCACTAACTCGCGCATCGAAGATTTACGTGCCGCGGCAGAAATTGCCAAAGGACGCAAAGTCGCACCTGGCGTGCAAGCGTTGGTCGTCCCAGGCTCTGGCCCGGTAAAAGCTCAAGCTGAAGCTGAAGGCCTGGATAAGATTTTCATCGAAGCCGGTTTTGAATGGCGTCTGCCTGGCTGCTCTATGTGCCTGGCGATGAACAACGATCGTCTGGAACCGGGTGAGCGTTGTGCCTCCACCAGCAACCGTAACTTTGAAGGCCGCCAGGGCCGTGGTGGCCGCACGCATCTGGTTAGCCCGGCAATGGCCGCAGCAGCCGCTGTATCCGGTCACTTTGCTGACATCCGCACGTTGAAATAAGGGAAAACACCATGGCAGAGAAATTTATCCAACATACCGGCCTGGTTGTTCCGCTGGATGCCGCAAACGTTGATACCGACGCAATTATTCCTAAGCAGTTTTTGCAGAAAGTGACTCGCACCGGTTTTGGTGCTCACCTGTTTAACGACTGGCGTTTTCTGGATGATGCAGGCCAGCAGCCAAACCCAGAATTCGTACTCAATTACCCGGAGTTTAAAGGTGCCTCGATATTGCTGGCGCGGGAAAACTTCGGCTGTGGTTCTTCGCGTGAACACGCACCGTGGGCATTAACCGATTACGGTTTCAAAGTGGTTATCGCGCCAAGCTTTGCGGATATTTTCTACGGCAACTCGTTCAACAACCAGTTACTGCCAGTCACGTTGAGCGAAGAGGAAGTGGATGAGCTGTTTAAGCTGGTTGCGGCAAATCCAGGGATTAAGTTCGTGGTCGATCTGGAAGCGCAAACCGTGAAAGCGGGTGAGAAAAGCTACTCGTTTAACATCGACACTTTCCGCCGCCACTGCATGTTAGAAGGGCTAGACAGTATCGGCCTGACGCTGCAACACGAAGGTTCTATTTCTGCTTACGAGCAAAAACAACCGGCGTTTATGCGTTAATAGGTGCAATTCTTATACCCAAAATAATTCGAGCTGCATCGAGGCGGCAAGTATTTAAGGCCCTGGGAGCTTACATAAGTAAGTGACCAGGGCAAGAATACGCAGCCAACAAAGAGGCAGTTTGAAGGATGGAAGGTATATTACTTCAACGTCTCAACCAGCCCTTTGCGCTGCCCTTCCAGCGTCACCACTTTGCTACACACATCGCGGCCAAACTGCTCGAAATCTTTTTCCTGATTTTTCCACTCATTCTGAATCGACGTCTGCAACCCACCGAGGCTACCCAACACGCCTTGCAACGGATTACCGCCACCTTTTAGAACTGCTTTCGCACCCATTTCATTGATGCTGTCCTGCAAGATGCCACCCATCGCCTGATTCACCAGTTGTTGCCCATCAGCACGAACCTGATCAATCGCTTTATAGTGGAACGTTAAACCATCCTGACGCGTTTCAATAATGCGGCTCATCTGCTGTTTCAGCTGCGCGTCGAGTTTCGTCAGGCGACCGCGCATATTGCTGCTCTCACCCACTTCCTGTGCGATGATTTTATCCAGCGCGACGCGGCCTTTTTCAACACGGGTCAATGCGCCGTTGTTGATCCACGGAAGATCGGTACGCAATGCTTGCTGATAATTCACTGCCAACTGGCGCTGCGTTGCGTTTAATGTGTGCGGCTTGCCGTTAAATTGCAGGCTGCCATCCGGGGCAATAACCAAATTGCCATTCTCGCCGACCACCTGAACGGATTGCGGGTTGATTACCACGTCATCGCGAGGAGTGACGCTGCATTTATAGTCGGCTTGCGCCTGCATCGCGGTGAGCAACAGAACGCCCATCAGAGCCTTACGAATCATAGCTACTCCTGAACATCTAAAAATTTAAGAAAAAAAAGGCCGGTTTTCACCGACCTATTTATTCTGCAACCATCAATCCCACCAAACATCAAACAGATCGCTGGTGCGAATGTCTTCCGCTTTGTGTTCTTCGAGCCATTTGCGCACCAGAGCCTGATGCTCTTCGGTACATTTGCCGATTTCCTGCAGGCAGATTAAACCTTCCCAGGAGAGGTGGCCGCCGCCATCAAAAGCCAGACCATTTTTATCGATAACATCGTCAATAAACGCATCAACGGTTTTATCAATTTGTTCTTCGGAGGTGCCTTCCGGGAAACGCCATGCAACAGAGAACCCCAATTCCTGGAATTCGTC
>DATERH010000282.1:0-7576 GCA_035271785.1 Buttiauxella sp. | reverse complement strand
ATGTCCTATTATCCCGCGCCGAAGCTGACCAGACAGTCGCCGCTTTGTCGTCGTCCTCACTTGTGGGGAGACGGGCAGAGGGGAGGAAAGTCCGGGCTCCATAGGGCAGGGTGCCAGGTAACGCCTGGGAGGCGCAAGCCTACGACCAGTGCAACAGAGAGCAAACCGCCGATGGCCCAGAAATGGGATCAGGTAAGGGTGAAAGGGTGCGGTAAGAGCGCACCGCGCGACTGGCAACAGTTCGTGGCACGGTAAACTCCACCCGGAGCAAGGCCAAATAGGGGTTCACAAGGTACGGCCCGTACTGAACCCGGGTAGGCTGCTTGAGCCAGTGAGCGATTGCTGGCCTAGATGAATGACTGTCCAACGACAGAACCCGGCTTATCGGTCAGCTTCAACCATTCAGCAAAACGCCCACACAATGAAAATTGTGTGGGCGTTTTGCTATATAGGGTGAGGGCAAACTATTACCATAATACAAACCTCGCCATCACCGGATGCCACACCGGCATAATCAAATCTCGCTACATCGACAACTACCGCCAGGTGCGCAAACTCTCCATCGATCCCGGCGGTTGACTGATTGCCGAAGTGAGTCGTTACACGCAAATATGGCTCATCAGCGATTCGCTCGAACTGGCGACCCTTATCGAAAACCACACGTCCTTTACGCTCTATCAACTTGTGATTGAGTATGGGAAAACTTGCGTTAACCTTCTCACGTGTATGTTTATTTTATGGAAACAGCATGGCGGCAGTGAAATCATCTTAACCTTAACGATATTGAAACAATAATCAGAGGTTCCTGCCAAAACCATGGGAGAGTGTGAACTGCATCAAAATACACGCTCTGGAATGTCACAGCGTATTAACCTCACTTGTTGCGTTAGCTCACATTGCCTTGCTGAGGATAATTCCCTTTCAAAAACAAAACTATTTAAAAACAATGGATTAAGCTTTTCTTCGATTGCGACAAGTAATGGTTTCCTCTATAAAAAGCAAAATGCGAATCAAAACTGAACATATCTCTCTGAATGGAGAATTTTTTGCTCTTTTATCCCGAATGCACAGATAGAGTTGCAAGTTTTTTCTCCCTCGCTCGCGCTATTCTTTTTTAAATTCAAATAGGACCAGAAAACCTATATTCAGGTTTTTAAGAGTCTTGGAAATCACTCTGTAATTAACAATCACAATTAAAACCTACACATTAAAGCGAGCATTTCTATGGAAACAGGAAGCATTACGGCGGTTAATATTCCGTCATCTAATCGTGCAGGAATGACGGAAAGTGAATGGCAAGCCGCCACTAAATTCGACAGTACTGATGTCGGCTGGATCATTATGAGTATCGGTATGGCCATTGGCGCGGGGATTGTGTTTTTACCCGTGCAGGTTGGGTTAATGGGGTTATGGGTATTCCTGCTGTCCTCGATAGTCGGCTATCCCGCGATGTATTTGTTCCAGCGTTTATTTATTAATACGCTGGCGGAATCACCGGAGTGTAAAGATTATCCGAGTGTGATAAGCGGTTATTTAGGAAAAAACTGGGGAGTATTATTAGGCTTACTCTATTTCATTATGCTGGTTATCTGGATGTTTGTTTATTCCACGGCCATCACCAATGATAGCGCCTCTTATTTACATACTTTTGGCGTCACGGAAGGGTTGTTATCGGATAACCCGTTCTACGGTCTGGCGCTGATTTGTATTCTGGTCACCATCTCATCGCGTGGGGAAAAGCTTTTATTTAAAGTCTCACGATATATGGTGCTGACCAAACTTTTAGTTGTGGCCGCGTTGGGTGTTTCAATGGTAGGCATGTGGCATTTGTATAATGCAGGCACGCTGCCCCCGATGGGGTTGCTGCTGAAGAATGCGATTATTACTCTGCCCTTTACGCTGACATCCATTCTGTTTATCCAGACGCTCAGCCCGATGGTTATTTCTTACCGTTCTAAAGAAAAATCACGAGAAGTTGCTCGTTTTAAGGCCTTGCGGGCGATGAATATCGCCTTCGGTATTCTCTTCGTGACCGTGTTCTTTTATGCCGTCTCTTTCACTTTGGCGATGGGGCATGATGAAGCGGTAAAAGCTTATGAGCAAAATATTTCAGCACTTGCCATTGCCGCCCAGTTTATTAACGGCAATGCGGGGGCATGGGTCACTGTGGTTAGCGTGATACTGAATATCTTTGCTGTTATGACTGCTTTCTTTGGGGTCTATCTCGGATTCCGTGAAGCAACACAAGGAATCGTGATTAATATCCTACGCCGTAGAATACCTGCGGAAAAAATTAATGAAAAATGGGTTCAGCGCGGAATTATGGTGTTTGCCATATTACTGTCGTGGAGTGCGATTGTACTGAATGCACCGGTATTAAGTTTTACCTCAATCTGTAGCCCAATATTCGGCATGGTAGGGTGCTTAATTCCAGCATGGCTGGTCTATAAAGTCCCGGCATTGCATAAATATAAAGGTGTCTCACTGGTCATTATTATTATCACTGGCCTCTTATTGTGTATTTCTCCATTCCTCGCATTCTCCTGATCACAGGCGTGTGTTTTCTGGAAATAAGTGTTAAGGCTAAAAAATGGCAAATTCTGTATTAAACCCGGCATGGGCCGAACTCATCCTGGCCGTGAAACAAAATGTGAAGCCTGCTGTAGGCTGCACAGAACCCGTTTCGCTGGCGCTGGCAAGTGCCATTGCCGCTTCGCATCTGGCAGGGCAGGTGACACGCATTGAGGCTCGCGTTTCACCGAATCTGATGAAAAACGGTATGGGCGTTACTGTTCCGGGTACGGGGATGGTTGGTCTGCCCATCGCCGCCGCTGTGGGGGCTATCGGTGGCGATCCTCTTGCTGGACTGGAGGTGTTGAAAGGCGCACCTGTTGAGGCGATTGCGGCCGCCAAGTTGCTGCTGGCGCGTGGCGAAGTAAAGGTCACTATCCAACAACCGTGCGATGAGATTTTATATACCCGCGTGACGGTGTATGCCGCTAAAGAGTCCGCAACGGTGATTATTGCGGGTGAACACACCCGCGTCATCAGAATCGAAAAAGACGGTAATGTGCTGTTTGATGCCGCAGAAGATGGCCAGACCGAAGTGAAGACGCAAACTTGTTCTATGGAGCACGTTAGCCTTGCGCAGATTGTCGAATTTGCGCGGGACATTCCATTTAATGAAATTGGTTTTATTCTCGATGCAGCATTGCTCAACAATGAGCTTTCCCGTGAAGGTCTACGGGCGCAGTACGGTTTGCATATCGGTTCTACGTTACAACGCCAGCGCGATCGCGGCCTGATGGCGAAGGATATGTTGAGCGATATTATGATCCGTACTGCCGCCGCTTCTGATGCGCGTATGGGAGGCGCTTGTCTTCCGGCGATGAGCAACTCAGGTTCTGGTAACCAGGGGATTACGGCGACAATGCCGGTTGTGGTGGTGGCTGAGCATCTTGGTTGCGACAGTGAAAAGCTAGCGAGGGCACTGATATTGTCGCATCTGACGGCTATCTATATTCACTATCAGCTGCCTTCACTTTCCGCGTTATGCGCGGCTACAACCGCAGCAATGGGCGCGGCGGCAGGGATAACCTGGCTAATTGACGGCAGCTACCAGAGCATCTCAATGGCTATCAGCAATATGATTGGTGATGTTAGCGGGATGATTTGTGATGGTGCTTCAAACAGCTGCGCGATGAAAGTGTCGACCAGCGCCGCTTCGGCATGGAAAGCGGTGCTGATGGCACTCGATAATACATCGGTCAGCGGAAATGAAGGGATCGTTGCGCATGATGTGGAGCAGTCGATCCGCAATCTTTGTGCGCTGGCAAGCCAGGCAATGCAACACACTGATCGTCAGATTATTGCGATCATGGCGAGTAAGGTCGCGTGAATTACAGGCTGGCTTCTTCTTCAGCCAGCCGCACGTCAGCTTCGGTAACAATCGCTTCGAGCTCGTTTAGCATCTCATCAAAGCTAAGTTCACAGCCTGAAGCTGCCTTGATTACAGCAACTTCAGGGGGATGTGATAACGCTGCTTTTTTCATACTCTTCCGGGCCGCCAGTTTTTTACTCACTGATAACTCCTGTTGGTCTAACGTTGGCAGTGGTCAGACCGGTAAATCTATCAGCAATGCGCGCAATGGGGTATCAGCAACCAGCGTAATGTTAGCTTCGTCACGGATAAATGCGCCGTCGCCGCAAGTAAGCCCTTCTTTTTCCTCCGCAGAGGTCACCGCGTGAACGGTGCCGTGAATTGACTGCAAATAAGCACGTGGGCCGTGTAACTGGAAACTTAGCTGCTGGCCTTTCTCCAGTTCAATCTGGTGGATCCACACTTGCTGGCGTAATTGCAGGCTCTCTTGGCTGCCGTCGGGCGAAGCCAGTAGCTGCTGTGGTTGGTGAGACTGCGTGATTTTTTGCACCCGCGCATTTTCACGTTCCGGGCAGGCATCCAGCCACAATTGTATGCGTGTTAGTGAATTTTCTTTACTGAGATTATGCTCGCTGTAACTCAGCCCCGGCTGGGTAGAAAGCAGCAGCGCTTCACCGGCTTTAACCTGAACATGGTTACCTTCGTTGTCGCGGTATTCCGCTTCGCCTTCCAGAATCAAATTAAGAATATCGACTTTTGGATAGGTACGCGGCTGGAATGAAGCGCCTGGCGCTAACACTTCCTGATTGAGTACACGCAACGAAGCATAGCCCAGTAATTTCGGGTCGAAATAGTGACCGAAAGAAAACGTATAACGGGATTGCAGCCAACCGTAGTCCGCTTTACCGCATTGTTTGGCAGTTCTGGGCGTAATCATAATTGTTTGACCTCTTTTTACACTATGACCATGGTAAAACTCTGGACGCTGCATTGTTAGCCAGTTAATCTGCTTGGTATGTTCAAATTTCCTGAATGAGAACCCGATGTCTAAAGAGAGAGCATTGACGTTAGAAGCATTGCGGGTAATGGACGCAATTGACCGACGTGGAAGTTTCGCCGCGGCGGCTGATGAGCTGGGCCGCGTGCCATCGGCGCTAAGTTACACGATGCAGAAGCTTGAAGAAGAGCTGGATGTTGTACTGTTCGACCGTTCAGGTCACCGCACAAAATTTACTAACGTCGGGCGTATGTTGCTCGAGCGTGGGCGAGTTTTGCTCGACGCAGCTGAAAAACTTACGACGGATGCTGAAGCACTAGCTCGAGGCTGGGAAACGCATCTCACCATCGTCACTGAGGCGCTGGTATCCACGGCGAAGTTGTACCCGTTAGTGGAAAAACTTGCCGATAAAGCGGACACGCAGTTATCGATAATCACCGAAGTCCTGGCGGGATCGTGGGAGCGTTTAGAGCAGGGGCGAGCAGATATTGTGATTGCGCCAGATATGCACTTCCGTTCTTCGTCGGAGATTAACTCACGTAAGCTTTACAAGGTGATAAGTGTTTATGTCGCGGCACCTGATCACCCAATTCACAATGAACCAGAGCCGCTTTCAGATGCAACGCGAGTGAAGTATCGCGGCATTGCTGTTGCCGATACCGCGCGTGAACGCCCGGTGATAACGGTGCAATTGCTGGATAAACAGCCGCGTCTTACGGTGAGCAGCATGGAAGATAAGCGTCAGGCTCTGCTGGCTGGCCTTGGTGTGGCGACGATGCCTTATCCGCTGGTCGAGCAGGATATTGCTGAAGGGCGTTTACGCGTAGTGAGCCCTGAATACACCAACGAAATTGACATTATCATGGCGTGGCGGCGCGATAGTATGGGCGAGGCAAAAGCCTGGTGCCTGCGTGAAATTCCAAAATTATTGAAATAACAGGGCTTTCATACCACCCTCTCCTGGAGTCGGAGAGGGAGACAATCAGCTGTAAGGTGTTACTCGCTTACAAATAGGGTGTCTAAGTCTTTCGGGTCGCTGCCAAACTTATTCGAACCCGGTGTACCATTCTGGCAATTAAACGCCAGAATAATCAGCCAACCTACAACCGGAATTAACAGCAGCAACAACCACCAGGCTGAACGATCGGTATCGTGTAAACGCCGGAACTGCACAGCCCAGTATGGCAAGATGATGAGCACACCGTAAATTGTGGTGAGCGCGCCTTCATCCCCCGCAATTCGCAGGCCTAACATCTTATCCAGAATGCTTAGCACTCCAGTCAGGATGAGGTTTACAAGGATGAACATCCAATATTCTTTGCGGCGCGCACGCCCACTAAATCCAACGTAATTTCTTAATACTTTGAAATACCAATCCATTTGTAGCCCACCTTGAGTAATCATCAATCACTTGATCTTTAAGTGATCTATTCAAGAATAGCCATGAATGGATTTAAGGTAAATCATCGTGTGGATGAATTTTATCAACTTTTGTTAAAACGTTCATCGCGCCCATGTGGCTCATTTAAATCCTGGGCAGGGCCAATGGAAATAACACCTGTCGGGTTAATGGTTTTGTGGCTGCGGTAATAGTGATGGCGTATATGGGCGAAATCGACTGTTTCTGCAATGCCCGGCATTTGGTAGATATCTCGCAAGAATCCGTACACATTCAGGTAATCACTAATGCGGTGTTTATCGCATTTAAAATGAGTGACATAGACTGGGTCGAAACGTACCAGTGTTGTCCACAGGCGAATATCGGCTTCAGTAAATTGGTCGCCAGTTAAATAGCGGTGCTGGCCAAGGATTTGCTCGACGCGTGCCAGTGATTCAAACACTTTCGTTACCGCGTCGTCATAAGCTTCTTGAGAGGTCGCGAACCCGGCTTTATATACGCCGTTATTAATTGTGTCGTAAATCCAGCTATTCAGTTCATCAATTTTGCTGCGTAACTGCGGCGGGTAATAATCTCCAGCGCGAGCCCCTTTTGCATCAAACGCAGTATTGAGCATACGAATGATTTCAGCGGATTCGTTACTGACGATAGTTTGGGTTTTCTTGTCCCATAAAACCGGAACCGTGACGCGGCCTGTGTAGCTTGGGTCGGCTTGCAGGTAGAGCTGATAAAGATATTCGTGCTGATATAAGCCATCGCCCGTTGCATTCGGGAAATCGTCATCGAACGTCCAGCCATCTTGCAACATCAGCGGGTTAACCACTGAAACCGAGATAAAAGATTCGAGGCCTTTCAAAGCTCGCATGATGAGGGTGCGATGCGCCCACGGACAAGCGAGGGAAACATAGAGATGGTAACGGTCTTTTTCAGCGGCAAAGCCACCTTTACCGTTCGCACCGGGTTCGCCATCAGCCGTCAGCCAATTGCGAAACACTGACTCTGAACGTTTGAAACTGCCACCGGTAGATTTGGTGTCATACCAGACATCGTGCCAGACGCCATCAATTAACTGTCCCATGCTGTTCTCCAGGTGAGCTTTAAAAACAAAAAAGCGAAGGGATTAACCTTCGCTCTTATTGATAATCAGTATAGAACCTTACCAGTTTTTCTTCAGCAGGCGGTCGATGCTGTATGCGCCTGGCCCGAAGATAGCCAGTAACAGATAACCACCGGCAATGGTGAAGTTCTTCATAAACATGATGGAGTTCGGGCCCTGGCTGAAATCAGCGTGGAACAGGAA
>DATERH010000281.1:0-4909 GCA_035271785.1 Buttiauxella sp. | reverse complement strand
CCTGTCAGGCGACAAGCTGCTCCATAATACGTTGATACATACGGGCAAGAAGTTGCAGGTCCGCGGCGTTAACACATTCATTAATTTTATGAATGGTCGAGTTCACAGGCCCCAGTTCCACTACTTGCGCACCCATGCGAGCGATAAAACGTCCATCGGATGTGCCACCAGTGGTCAACAGTTGCGGTCTAATTTCATTATAGTGCTCAACTGCATTCACCACCGCATCGACCAACTTGCCGCGTGAAGTGAGGAACGGTTGGCCTGAAAGCCACCAGTCGAGGGTGTAGCGCAGTTGATACTTATCAAGCAGGGCAATCACGCGCTGTTTAATATCTTCGTCTGTCAGTTCGGTACTGAAACGGAAGTTAAATTGCACAAACAAATCACCCGGAATGACATTGTTGCTGCCCGTTCCTGCCTGAACGTTGGCAATCTGCATACTGGTGGCAGGGAAAAACTCGTTTCCTTTGTCCCACTCAATCGTCACTAATTCGTTCAGCATTGGGGCTGCGCGGTGAACCGGGTTATCAGCCAGATGCGGATAGGCGACGTGACCTTGCACACCATGTACGGTGAGATTACAGGTCAATGAGCCACGACGGCCATTTTTCACCACGTCGCCGACGACTTCAGTACTGGACGGCTCGCCGACCAGGCAATAATCGAGGCGATCATTACGCGCCATCAAAGTTTCGATCACTTTCACCGTGCCGTTTTTGGCACTGGCTTCTTCATCAGAGGTGATGAGAAACGCGAGTCGGCCTTTGTGATGCGGGTTCTGAGCCACAAAACGTTCCGCCGCGACCACCATGGCTGCCAGAGAACCTTTCATGTCTGCAGCACCTCGGCCAAACAGCATGCCATCGCGGATAGTCGGTTCAAAGGGTGGGTTAATCCAGCGGTTGACATCGCCTGAAGGCACGACGTCGGTATGGCCAGCAAATGCCAGCGTTTCGCCTTTTCCTCTCCATGCCCAGAAGTTTTGTGTGTCACCAAAATCCATGTGCTCAATAGTAAAACCGATAGCACGCAGTCGCTCAATCATTAGCGCCTGGCAACCTGCATCGTCTGGGCTCAGGGAAGGACGGCGGATAAGCTGTTGCGTCAGCTCAATAACCGGGCAAGACATAGGACTATACCTCGTTGATAAACTGCTGATATTCCCATTGTCTTTCAAGTTACCTTTTTGTTGGCTTTGCTCGTTCACCCCACTCACTTACTTACTTGAGTAAGCTCCTCGGGATTCACTGTGCGGCTGCCTCAATGTAACTTGAAATCCATTGGGTATAGTTCGATTCATTGAAACCCAGCAGCATAGGCTGCCCGGGCGCGTAGAGCAATGGGCGTTTGATGATTGCAGGCATAGTAAGCATCAGTACTGCGGCTGTCTGCGCGTCAGTAATGCTTGTTCGATGGGCTTCGTCGAGTTTACGCCATGTTGTTCCACGCGTATTTAGCAGTGCTTCCCAGCCTAACTCTGCGATAAAACGATTCAATAAATCGGCATCCAGCCCGTCGACGCGATAATCATGAAACTGATAATCCACACCTTGAGTCTCAAGCCAACGGCGTGCTTTCTTGATGGTGTCGCAGTTTTTAATACCGTAGAGAATTATCACGGATTTAACCCTTGTTTTTAGAGGTGATTATTTATGCAGATATTGAGGATAATTAAAATGATAAAAAAGTCGCAAGGAAAAATATAACCTAATTGCTAATCTAAAAGTTAGGTAATAGCAGTTCTTTTTTTTCCAGGTGATTATTTTATAACCATTTGATATTACACAATCTCTGCCCCCTCTGATGGCAACGGCAAGTCAGATTTCTAGTGGCTTATGGGATAAGTCAGAAAGTTGGCGATACATTTTGTTTCAAGTGTGTCGTCACATTTTAAATTACCTGTTGAGGTGATAATTAACTCAATACGCAGTCGACTTTCACTATTTGTTGATAGCCAGTGAAACTTCCAAATCACGTCGCTTCACTCCATGGAAGGGATTACGTATAATTAGAGCTATTATAGAGAGGCGGTTATGATCGAACACGAACTAGGGAACTGGAGAGATTTCATCGAAGATATGCTTCGTAGATGAATCAAACAGCAAGAACATGATGTTCTTATACCCCAAATAATTCGAGTTGCAGGAAGGCGGCGACGCAGTGAATCCCCTGGAGCTTACTTGAGTAAGTGACTGGGGTAAGCGAGAAAAGCCAACGCACATGCAACTTGAAGTATGCCGGTATATTCTCAATACCCTTTGAGCCATACAAAAAAGCGACCAACCTGGGTCGCTTTTTTGTTGTCTGGTTTCAGAAGGCCTGATTTTCAGAATGCACTTTGAGTGGGAAACGTCGTCGCACCAGCACAAAGAACAGGGGAACGAAGAATATTGCCAGCACTGTGGCTGAAATCATGCCGCCCATGACTCCAGTCCCCACTGCATGCTGGCTACCAGAGCCTGCACCACTGCTGGTGGCCATAGGTAACACGCCAAAGATAAAGGCCAGTGAGGTCATTAATATCGGGCGTAAACGTTGGCGGCAGGCATCAAGCGTTGCGGCGACCAGTTCACGGCCTTGCGCATTCATATCGTTGGCAAACTCAACAATCAGAATGGCGTTTTTGGCCGAAAGCCCGATAACTGTCAGTAACCCCACCTGGAAATAAACATCGTTTTCCAGGCCGCGCATCCAGGTGGCTAACAGTGCCCCAATCACACCAAGTGGCACCACCAACATGACCGAGAACGGGACAGACCAGCTTTCATAAAGCGCTGCCAGGCACAAGAACACCACCAATAACGAGATAGCGTAGAGTGCTGGAGCTTGTGCCCCTGAAAGGCGCTCCTGATAAGACATCCCCGTCCACTGAACACCAAAACCAGACGGTAATTTCTCCACCAGAGTTTCCATAATTTGCATTGCGGTGCCGGTACTGACGCCCGGTGCTGCTTCACCAACAATTTCTAGAGATGAATAACCGTTATAGCGTTCAAGGCGCGGTGATCCGGTTTCCCAATGTGAACTGGCAAACGCTGAGAAGGGCACCATTCCACCGTCTTTATTGCGCACATACCATTGGTTAATGTCTCCCGGTAACATGCGATATTCCGCCCCTGCCTGCACATACACCTTTTTGACGCGTCCGCGATCCATAAAGTCGTTCACGTAACTTGAGCCCCAGGCTGTTTGCAACGTGTTATTGATATCATCAATGGTTACACCCAACGCCTGCGCTTTACGCTGATCGATATCGATCTGCATTTGCGGGCTGTCATCCAAACCATTGTGGCGAACCCGGGTCAGCATTTTTTCGTTGCTTGCCATATCCAGCAGTTGGTCACGTGCCTGCATTAACGCATCGTGACCGACACCGGCGTGGTCTTGTAATTCCATATCAAAACCCGCGGCGTTACCTAAACCGCTGATGGCAGGCGGACTGCTGGCAATAATGCGGGCTTCTTTGATTCTACCGAAGGCTTTAGTCGCACGTTCGATAATGGCAAACGAACTGGCCGTTTTCGGGTCGCGTACATCCCAACTCTTCAGGCGAACGAACATACGAGCGACGTTTTGTCCGTTCCCGCCAGGCCCGGCACCGATGGTTGAGAACACAGATTGCACATTATCTTTCTCTGTCGTCAGATAATACTGCTCGATCTTCTCAACCACTTTGGCCGTTTGTTGCTGCGTAGAACCACTGGGTAATTGTATGGATGTGGTAAACACACCCTGATCTTCTAATGGCAGAAATGAGGTCGGTAAGCGCAGGAACAGCAACACCATACCCCCAATCAGTAGCACGTAAATCAGGATCCAACGCAGACTGTGCGCCAGAATTTTTCCAACTCGAGTTTCGTAGCGTGCCGCATTGCGATTAAACATGCGGTTGAACCAGCCGAAGAAACCTTTCTGGCCGTGTTGCTCACCTTTGTGTAAAGGCTTGAGTAATGTGGCGCATAAGGCGGGTGTCAGGATCATCGCCACCAAAACCGACAACACCATGGCAGAAACGATGGTTATCGAGAACTGACGATAAATCGCGCCGGTTGTACCACCAAAGAAGGCCATCGGCACGAAGACCGCAGAGAGCACCATCGCAATCCCGACCAACGCGCCTTGAATCTGGCCCATCGATTTTCGGGTCGCTTCTTTGGGCGAGAGCCCTTCCTCGCTCATGAGGCGTTCGACGTTTTCTACCACCACAATGGCATCGTCCACCAACAGACCGATGGCCAAAACCATGGCAAACATCGTTAGTGTGTTGATGCTATAGCCAAACGCATAGAGCACTGAGAAGGTGCCCAGCAATACCACTGGTACGGCGATAGTCGGAATTAACGTCGCCCGGAAATTCTGTAAGAACAGATACATAACGAGGAAAACCAACAGAATGGCTTCCAGCAGCGTTTGCACTACATCTTTAATCGAGGCTTTCACAAACGGTGTGGTTTCGTACGCGATTTTCGCTTCCAGGCCCGGCGGGAAATATTGCGACAATTCTTCAATTTTGGCGCGGGCGAGTTTGTCGGTTTCCAGCTCGTTGGCACCAGACGCAAGCTTAATCCCCAGCCCTGATGCAGGCTGGCCATTAAAGCGGCTCAGGAAGTCATATTTCTCTGCACCAAGTTCCACTTCAGCGACATCGCCGAGTGACACCAGCGACCCATCCTGATTAACGCGTAACGTAATATCTTTAAATTGTTGTGGGGTTTGCAGCAACGACTGGGAGTTAATCGTCGCGTTAAGCGCCTGCATATCCACAGACGGTGTGCCGCCTAGTTGACCCACGGCAATTTGCGCATTCTGCGATTTAATCGCATCGACCACATCTTCAGTGGTCATCTGGTAACTGGTGAGTTTGGTCGGGTTGAGCCAGATGCGCATCGAATATTGCGAACCGTAG
>DATERH010000280.1:0-7738 GCA_035271785.1 Buttiauxella sp. | reverse complement strand
ACCAGTTCAATTCCAACTACAAGGCCGTAATTCGCCATGACTATAACTCCTCAACAATTGATCGCGCTGCTACCGCTGCTCGTCGTCGGATTGACGGTGGTGGTTGTGATGCTCTCCATAGCGTGGCGACGCGACCATTTTGTCAATGCAACACTGTCAGTTATCGGCCTTAACGCAGCACTCGTTTCACTTTGGTTTGTGGGGCAAGTCGGAGCCATGGATGTCACGCCGCTGATGCGTGTTGATGGCTATGCGATGCTCTACACCGGACTGGTTCTGCTGGCGAGCCTGGCAACTTGTACGTTTGCCTATCCGTGGCTTCAGGGTTACACCGACAACCGCGAAGAGTTTTACCTGCTGGTGCTGATTGCAGCCCTTGGCGGTATTCTTCTGGCAAACGCGAATCACCTGGCGGCGTTGTTCCTCGGCATTGAATTGATTTCACTGCCACTGTTCGGTTTGATTGGTTACGCCTTCCGTCAGAAACGCTCGCTGGAAGCCAGTATCAAATACACCATTCTGTCTGCGAGCGCGTCTTCATTCCTGCTGTTCGGTATGGCGCTGGTGTACGCGGAATCTGGCGACCTATCGTTTGTGACGTTAGGTAAGAGCCTGGCAGACAACATGCTGCACGAGCCGCTGCTGCTGGCGGGTCTGGGTATGATGATTGTTGGCCTCGGCTTTAAACTGTCGCTGGTGCCGTTCCACCTGTGGACACCAGATGTTTACCAGGGCGCGCCTGCTCCGGTTTCTACTTTCCTGGCGACCGCCAGCAAAATCGCCATCTTTGGTGTGGTGATGCGTCTGTTCCTCTACGCGCCAGTGGGCGATAGCGAAGCGGTACGTGTGGTGCTGGGTATTATTGCCTTTGCTTCTATCGTCGTCGGTAACCTGATGGCGCTGAGCCAGACCAATATCAAGCGTCTACTGGGTTACTCGTCTATCTCCCACCTTGGTTACTTGATGGTGGCTCTGATTGCGCTGCAAAGCGGTGATATGTCGATGGAGTCGGTTGGCGTTTACCTGGCCGGTTACCTATTCAGCAGCCTCGGCGCGTTCGGCGTGGTCAGTCTGATGTCCAGCCCGTACCGTGGCCCGGATGCCGACTCGCTGTACTCGTATCGTGGTCTGTTCTGGCATAAACCAGTTTTGTCTGCGGTGATGACGGTGATGATGCTGTCACTGGCCGGTATACCAATGACCCTGGGCTTCATCGGTAAGTTCTACATTATTGCTGTCGGCGTTCAGTCACACTTGTGGTGGTTGACCGGTGCTGTGGTGCTGGGTAGTGCGATTGGTTTGTACTACTACTTGCGTGTGACAGTGAGCTTGTACCTGAACGCACCGCAACAATTGACTCGTGATACCCCAACTAACTGGGCGTTCACTGCAGGCGGGGTTGTGGTGCTTATCTCTGCCGTGCTGGTGCTGTTGCTGGGGGTTTACCCGCAACCGCTGATTACGCTGGTGCGTATGGCAACACCGATGATGTAAGTGGGTCTTGTCGGGTTATTACCAACGACATCGACCAAATACTTAAGTGTAAAGGCTACCCAATCGGGTAGCCTTTTTTGTTACCGTGATATTTTTCAACACCCTCTATTTCGAAGGAATCAATCATGATCTTGCTCAGGCCAATGCAGGAGGATGAGTACTCTGCTTATCTTGAATACTTTATTCCCGATTATGCGAAGGAAATTGAATCAAACTACGGGCTTTCCGATGGTGAGTCTTTGGCAAGAGCGCAACGGGAAATAGAGGCAGATCTCCCTGAGGGGATTAACACGCCGGGGCAAGTTTTGCTCTGTCTGATTGCCCGGTCAGGCGATAAAGACCAGCATGTGGGATACCTCTGGTACAAACCAGATACAGATATGCGTACCGTATTCATCTACGATTTTCACATATTCGGTTTCTGTCAGGGGCAGGGGCTGGGTAAACAGGCGTTGAGAGCACTCGAACAAGATCTTCGTGAAAAGGATGTTGAACAGATAAGACTCCGTGTCGCCGGTGACAACGGTTGTGCCCGGCATGTCTACGAGTCTACTGGGTTTCGGGTAACTGGGGTCAATATGAGCAAAGTCATTACGGATGGCCGATAGTCGAAACCCGGCTTCGGCCTAACACCGTTAGTTTAAGAATGAGATATCCGGGGAAACACCGGGTTTGGCATCCCTCCGGGAACCAAATCCCGGTGTTTCCCCTCATTCATTGGCTTAAGTGAACGGTGTTAGGCTTTGGCCAGGTTTTGCTTGCAGTCTTACAGACGGAATTGATTCACCGCCAGAGTCAGTTCACTTGCCTGATCCTGAAGTGCCGCCGAAGCAGTCGTTGATTCCTCAACCAGGGCTGCGTTCTGCTGCACCATGGTATCGAGTTGGGCTACCGCAGCATTGATCTCCGCAATGCCTTTCATTTGCTCATCCGCAGCCTGGTTAATTTCCGCCATCATGGTGGTGACGGAAGTCACGCTGGTGACAATTTCCTGCATGGTATTACCGGTATGGTGAACCTGCTTTGCACCCGATGACACGCTAGTCACCGTCGAGTCGATAAGTACTCTTATCTCTTTAGCCGCCTGTGCACTGCGGCTTGCCAGGTTTCGTACTTCATTGGCTACGACCGCGAATCCTCTTCCTTGCTCACCTGCTCGCGCGGCTTCCACCGAGGCATTCAGTGCCAGAATATTTGTCTGGAACGCAATGCCATCAATCACGCCGATGATGTTACCGATTTTCTCTGAGGCCGCTTCAATGGCGTTCATGGTCTGAATCACATCGCGCACTGAGTTACCACCACGGCGTGCAACCTCAGCGGCAGAAAGCACGGCCTTGTTTGCTTCATGAGATGAACTGGCCGAGTGTGCGACAGTTGAGGAGATCTCCTCCAGTGCAGCTGAGGTCTGTTGCAGACTTGCGGCAGCTGATTCTGTACGTGCAGAAAGATCGATATTCCCAGAGGAAATTTCCTCGGAAGCGATGCGCACAGACTCACTGCTGCTTCGAATGGATTTCATCACTACCGCGAGTTTGTCGACAAACCGGTTAAACGCGCTGGCAATCTGTGCCACCTCATCATTACCGTCTACAACTAAGCGCTGGGTTAAGTCTTCGGTACCCTGAGCGATGGAATCCATTGCCTCGCGAACGCGGATCAACGGGCCAAGGCTGCGCTTTGTGATAAAGCTGACGATAAGTGCGGCGAGCGCAATCAGCACGAACATCGAGACAGTTGAAGTCCACAGCAGCGAGCGCATGCTGGCGGTTGCCTCTGCTTTATCCATCGCCACCACGATGTACCAGTTGGTGCCTTTAACCGGCATGGCCATCATAAAGGTGGGGCGTTCTAAAATATTGGCCTGAATCGGTACTGCAGAATTCAACAATTCTGACAGTTTGAGGTCCTGCGCAATGCCGGAGAGAGGTTTGAGGGTGAGCGATTCGTCCGGGTGCGCGATAATCGTCCCATCAGCGTCCATCAACATGCCGAAACTACCTTCGGTCGGATGAATAGCCCGCACGTTGGCAATCACTGCATCCATATTGATATCACCTTCCACCACACCCAGCAGTTCACCGTTATCAATGCGCGGTGCAGCTACGGTGACGATAAGTTTTTTCGTACCGGCATCCTGATAAGGATTTGTCACGATGGGCTTTTTCGCTTTAGCAGCCTGGATATACCACGGGCGAGAAGTCGGGTCGTAACCCTCCGGGATACCCGATGCATCGGAGGAAATATCACGTTTGTCCGGATAACCAATGTCCACATTGATAAAGTTACCAGAAGTGGCAACTTGGGTTAACAGTGGAACCGGATCGGCATCGCTGACATGGGCTGTCAGGGAACTAATCTGCGCGACTTTGGTTTCAGTCCACTGATTCACTGTTGCAGAGTGGCTTTCCGCCAGGGCGGTAAGTGTACTGTTGATTGAATGATTGTTTGCAGAATTACTAATTAGATAATTAATAAAGGTATTTACGCATAATGCGCTGACCACAATTAATGTTGTAGCGACTAAAACTCTGCTGCGGATAGAGTTAAACATGCTATAGCCTTCCGGGTTATTTATTAATGCATTCGTGGCTATTAACGACCGGAACGGGAATAACTTTAATTATTTACACTGAAAAGGAGGATTGAATATGACCGGTTTATATACGCTTTTTTTGAATGTATCGAACTTTGGGTTGTTACCAAACTCAGGTGACGACACGCCTGACGCCATACACACGTGATGCGACGAGGTAAAACGTCCTCACCGGCCTGCGCTTTGTTAAAAACGATATACCTTTGATCCAAAAGGATTGTTAATATATTTCATCTGCTGCTACATCAAATTGTAGGGGTATTTACGAATTAAAAGGCAGAAAAACATTAGCATTGTTTAAAATACATGGGTTTTTCACCGAGCTATTCCTGCCAAAATATATCCGAAATAATTTGAATTGCATTGAAGCGGTAAGAGAACCATCCCCGATGAGCTGACTACACTTAAATGAACACGTTAAAAGGAGCAAGTCATGAGTGACAAAATGAGTATTGGCATCAGCGCTTGCTTACTTGGGGAAAATGTCCGGTTTGATGGCGGGCATAAACGGCTGGGGTTTGCCGTTAATGAACTGGAGCCGTGGGTGCATTTTGAACCTGTATGCCCGGAAATGGCGATTGGTTTGCCGACCCCAAGACCCGCATTGCGTCTGGTTAAACTGGATGATGGTGAAGTGGCCTTACGCTTTAGCAATCATCGTGAAGGGGATTTAACTCAGGCGATGCAGCAGTTTTCGGCCCGCCGCATCTCAGGGCTGGAGCATTTGTGCGGTTATATTGTTTGTGCAAAATCTCCGAGCTGTGGCATGGAACGGGTGAGGGTTTACGATGCAGAAGGCAGCAATAACCGAAAAAGTGGCACGGGGATATTTACTGCTGAACTGAAACGCCAACTTCCCTGGCTCCCTGTGGAAGAGGATGGACGCTTATACGATCCGGCGATACGCGAGAATTTTGTTGAGCGCATTTATGCGCTATATGAGCTTAATAAATTGCGAAACGCAGGTCTGACGCGCGGTGGGCTTATCGAATTTCATAGCCGCTATAAATTGCTTCTGCTGGCACATTCACAGCCGCAATATCGGGAGCTGGGGCGTTTTGTGGCGGATATCGTAAATTGGGGTTCTCTTGATGATTTTTTCATTGAGTATCGCCAGCGCTTAATGGCCTTGCTTGAGCATCAGGCGTCGCGTCGCAACCACACTAACGTGCTAATGCATGTTCAGGGATACTTCCGCCGCCAGTTAAATTCTCGCCAGCGACAGGAGCTCTCAGGCCTTATCGACAGGTATCGCCAGGGAACTCAACCTTTACTGGCTCCGATCACCTTGTTAAAACACTACATGGCAGAATATCCTGACGCTTATCTGGCGCAACAGCGCTATTTTGAGCCGTACCCCGAAGCGTTACGCTTGCGGCTTGGCAATTAATGATGGAGTTGTATGACCACGCATTTGGTCTGGTTTCGCAATGATTTACGGGTCAATGACAATCTGGCGCTGAACGCTGCATGCCGTGACCCTGAGGCCAGGGTCATTGGGATATTTATCGCCACACCTCTTCAATGGCGCAAACATGAAATGTCTCCCCGCCAGGCGGAATTCATCTGGCAGCATTTGCAAAGCTTACATACCGCGCTTGCGGCCAGGGGCATTGACCTTTTTATCCGGCAAGTTGATGGTTTTGACGAGAGTGTCGATTTTCTGAAAAGCTTCTGTGAAACGCAGCAAGTGAATGCGCTCTTTTACAACTATCAATATGAGCTCAATGAGCACCAACGCGATGCCGCGCTAGAAAAGGCGCTGGGCTCAGATGTGGTTTGTCAGGGGTTTGATGACAGTGTTTTATTGCCGCCAGGCAGCGTGACGACGGGCAATCACGAGATGTTCAAAGTGTTTACCCCGTTTAGTAAAGCGTTCATTAAACGTCTGAAAGAAGGTCTGCCTGAATGTGTTCCTTCACCACAAGTGCGCAATGCATTACAGGCTGAAACTGCAAATATCTGCACATTCGATTACCCCCAACAATCGGTTGACCCAACGCTATTCCCTTATGGCGAAAAGCAGGCGATTAACCAGTTGCGCCTCTTTTGCCGCCAGCTTGTCGGGGATTACGCGCAGCAACGTGATTTCCCCGCCGTGGACGGCACCAGCTGTTTGTCAGCTTATCTGGCAATCGGTGTGCTATCACCTCGTCAATGTCTACAACGTTTGCTGAGTGAACATCCTCAGGCACTTGAAGGTGGTGTCGGAGCCGTCTGGTTAAACGAGTTAATCTGGCGCGAGTTTTATCGCCACTTGCTGGTAGCCTGGCCTAAACTCTGCCGTTATCAGCCGTTTATCCCATGGACAGATAACGTTGCATGGCAACAAGATGACGTTCAGTTTGTTGCCTGGCAGCAAGGCAACACCGGCTTTCCGATTGTGGATGCGGCGATGCGGCAATTGAACGCCACCGGCTGGATGCACAACCGCTTACGAATGGTAGTGGCCAGTTTTTTAGTCAAAGATTTATTGATCGACTGGCGGCAGGGTGAACGCTACTTTATGTCACAACTTATTGATGGCGACCTGGCGGCAAACAACGGTGGCTGGCAGTGGGCGGCCTCGACGGGTACTGACGCTGCGCCTTATTTTCGCATCTTTAACCCGACCACCCAAGGTGAGCGGTTTGATAAGCAAGGTGAATTTATACGCCAGTGGTTGCCAGAACTGGGGATTGTGCCGGATAAATACATTCATACCCCATGGGGTTGGGCAGATACTCAGCGACTGACGCTGGACTACCCGCGTCCCATTGTTGACCATAAACAGGCACGTATAGCAACACTCGCCGCTTATGAAGTGGCCCGTAAATCTTGAGAGAAAGAACATGAAAAATAGCGAATTGGAACGCCTGATTAACGAGAAACTCAACAGTGCTTCGATTAGCGACTATGCGCCAAATGGATTGCAAGTCGAAGGACGCGAAGAGGTTCGTAAAATCATCACTGGCGTGACGGCAAGCCAGGCGCTGATTGATGAAGCGGTACGAAGCCAGGCGGACGCGGTGATTGTTCATCATGGTTACTTCTGGAAAGGTGAATCACCGGTGATTCGTGGCATGAAGCGCAATCGCCTGAAAACCTTACTCAGCAACGACATTAATCTCTACGGCTGGCATTTGCCGCTTGATGCGCATCCACAACTGGGTAATAACGCGCAACTCGGTGCGCTGTTGGGGATTGAAACCCAAGGGGAAATTGAACCGCTAGTGCCGTGGGGGGAGTTTCCAACGCCGTTATCTGGCGTTGAGCTGGCATCATGGATTGAGTTGCGACTTGGGCGCACGCCACTGTGGTGTGGCGATACCGGCCCTGAGCAAATTCGCCGCGTAGCCTGGTGTACTGGCGGCGGGCAAAGCTTTATCGATAGTGCGGCACGTTTTGGTGTTGATGCGTTTATTACTGGCGAAGTTTCAGAGCAAACTATCCATTCTGCGCGTGAACAGGGGCTGCATTTCTATGCGGCTGGGCATCATGCCACTGAACGCGGCGGTATCCAGGCATTGAGTGACTGGCTGAACAGTGAAACAGATTTGGACGTCACGTTCATCGATATTCCTAACCCTGCATAGCGCAAAACCAAGGAGCAAAAGTGCAAAGAGCACGGTGTTATCTGTTAGGCGAAAGTGCAGTGGTTCTTGAGCT
>DATERH010000279.1:0-6306 GCA_035271785.1 Buttiauxella sp. | reverse complement strand
GTTGAGCAGATTCAGTTGGGCAAGCAGGACATCGTATTTGCTGGCGGCGGCGAAGAGCTGTGCTGGGAAATGGCCTGTGAGTTCGATGCAATGGGCGCACTGTCTACCAAATACAACGAAGACGCTTCTAAAGCTTCCCGTACTTACGATGCAAACCGTGATGGTTTCGTTATCGCAGGCGGCGGCGGTATGGTTGTGGTTGAAGAACTGGAGCACGCTCTGGCTCGTGGCGCACACATCTACGCTGAAATCGTGGGTTATGGTGCAACGTCCGATGGCGCAGACATGGTTGCTCCATCAGGTGAAGGCGCTGTGCGTTGCATGAAGATGGCAATGCAGGGTGTTGATACACCGATTGACTACCTGAATACCCACGGGACTTCTACGCCGGTTGGCGATGTGAAAGAACTGGGCGCCATCAAGGAAGTGTTCGGTAATAACTCACCAGCAATGTCCGCGACCAAAGCGATGACTGGCCACTCACTGGGTGCCGCAGGCGTTCAGGAAGCTATCTACTCTCTGCTGATGCTCGAGCACGGTTTCATCGCGCCAAGCATTAACATCGAAGAGTTGGATGAGCAGGCTGATGGTCTGAACATCGTGACGGAAACTACCGAGCGTGAACTGAATACTGTTATGTCTAACAGCTTCGGTTTCGGTGGGACTAACGCCACACTGGTGATGCGTAAAGTTAACGCTTAATTCATCATTATCAGTGATTATTTCTAACGGGGTGCCTTTTTGGCGCCCCGTTTTTTTTGCTATTGACAATGATTGACAGCACTAATCACTGAATGGAGAAAGCAGCATGTCTGCATTGACTGATTCTCAGATAAAACAATCAAAATCAGAACGTAAATCTTTATTTAATATCACTTTTGCGGTGTTTCTCACCTATATGACCGTTGGCTTACCGCTGCCCGTTATCCCACTTTTTGTTCACAATCAACTCGGCTATGGCAACACCATGGTGGGGATTGCCGTGGGGATTCAATTTTTGGCAACGGTTTTAACGCGAGGTTACGCAGGACGGTTGGCCGATCAGCAAGGTGCGAAGCGTTCAACCTTACAGGGAATGTGCGGCTGCGCATTCGCGGGTGTGGCTTATCTGTTGGCAGCATTGTTGCCTGTTGATGAGATGGTGAAATTCGGTTTGCTGATTGTCGGTCGCTTGATTCTTGGCTTTGGTGAAAGCCAGTTGCTTACCGGTAATCTCACCTGGGGTATGGGGTTAGTTGGCCCAGCGCGTTCAGGCAAGGTGATGACCTGGAACGGAATGGCGATTTATGGTGCTTTAGCCGCCGGTGCTCCACTGGGTTTGCTGTTGAATAGCCAATGGGGTTTTGTCGCGCTGGGTGTGTCGACCATAGCGCTACCATTGGTGGCCTGGGCGTTCAATGGGCGCGTTCGTGCCGTCCCTGCACACAAAGGTGAACGTCCTTCGCTGTTTGCCGTCATCGGGCTTATCTGGAAACCCGGAGTGGGTCTGGCGTTGCAGGGCGTGGGTTTTGCTGTTATTGGCACGTTTGTTTCGCTCTATTTTGCAGCCAACGGCTGGGCCTGGGCCGGTTTTACGCTTACTGCATTTGGTGGTGCATTTGTCCTGATGCGCGTGTTTTTTGGCTGGATGCCTGACCGTTTTGGCGGCGTGCGCGTAGCACTGGTTTCGCTGGCAATAGAAGCAGTTGGTTTGGTTTTGTTATGGCAAGCGCCGGGGGCGGGTATTGCGTTAATGGGCGCGGCGCTGACGGGGTGTGGCTGTTCACTGATATTCCCGGCATTGGGTGTTGAAGTGGTGAAACGTGTTCCAGCACAAGTGCGCGGAACGGCCCTTGGCGGCTATGCTGCATTTCAGGATATCTCTTACGGTGTTGCCGGTCCGTTAACTGGACTGTTAGCCACGTCGGTGGGGTATTCGTCGGTGTTTCTGGCTGGGGCGATTTCTGCGGTGCTCGGCATCGCAGTTACGTTAATCGCGTTTCGCAAGTAACACTTGCCACCCTTTTCCGGGTGGCAAATTTCTAGATAATTATCCACAACAGCAGCATCACCACAACCAGTGCAACCAACGCCATACCTGGTCGCGCACTCACGACTTTCATTGGCTCGATAAAAGGCGCCCAGATTGGGCTGGCTATCGGCTGAACATGGTGAACCTCAAGCGCTGCTGGCAGGCGTTCTGCCCGCTTCAAAAATACTTGATTTAAAATATCCTGCACTTGTGCGGTGGTCAGTAACGTCTGCGGCGTCGCCTGGAAACGTTGCAGGGAATAATCTGTCATCTCTTGCCATTCAGCGGGTTCAAGTGGCTGTTTAAGCGCGGCCTGGATGGTATGTAGCGTCGGTGTTTGCTGTTGGCTCAATGTCTGACGGGCCTGCAACCACGTGGTCAGCAAGGTGAAGTGTTTTGCCGGGATCAGATCGCCTGTTTTCACGCCAGAAAGCTCAAGCATCGACTGCCAGATCAGTTTACCGGACTCGCCCGTCGCGGCAGTAAGCTTGGCAACCTGTTTATTTAAGGCGTTATGTTCCGCCGGTAGCAGCGGGCGATCGGTCGCCTGACGCTGTTGCGGTTGAGGGATCGCCAACTGGTTATTTTGCAATAACGTCAGCACGCTTTTTAATTGCTCGGGCGTAAGTTGGCTAAGGGCAGTCTGGCCAAATTGTTGGCGAATATAGTCGCTAACAGCCTGGCGATTATTGCCTTGCGGCAGAAGCTCGCTGAGCTGCTGAACCACCTGGCGCGTGGCGTGAGTGGTCTGCGCATGGTTCAGACGCTGATTGAGATTTTGTTCAGCCGCCGGGAAGTGACGCGATAATAAAGGCGTTTCACTTTTTAGACCCAGATCATGCTTAAGTCCCGCCCACACTTCGGCACTCTGTTGCTGATTGAGTGCAACAAGGCGCGTGACCAAACGTTCAAGAACAGTACGTTGCTGACTGGAAAGCGGAAGCTCGCCGGCCGCAGACGGTGTGGAGGGCGGTTCCCCCGGAGGGCGTGCAGCCACCCCCTGAATGGGTTGCATAGTCTAAAATCCTTTATCGATCCCCGGCTCAAGTATGCCAGGACGCCAGATTATGGCACACTATTGGGCTTATTCTCGACGATTAACAGACAGGTAGCGTAACGTGAAAATCCTCGTTGACGAAAATATGCCCTATGCACGTGAATTGTTTAGCCGCCTTGGCGATGTAACTGCGGTGCCAGGTCGCCCGATCCCCGTTTCAGAATTGGCGGATGCCGATGCGTTAATGGTGCGTTCGGTCACTAAAGTGAATGCTGATTTACTCGACGGCAAGGGGATTAAATTTGTCGGTACGGCAACGGCGGGCACTGACCACGTTGACGAACACTACCTTGAGCGCGCGGGCATCGCTTTTTCAGCAGCCCCTGGTTGTAACGCTATCGCTGTTGTCGAATATGTATTTTCTTCACTGTTAATGTTAGCTGAACGTGATGGTTTCGAACTAACCGAGCGCACGGTGGGTATTGTCGGTGTCGGTAACGTTGGCTCACGTTTGCAGGCACGTCTGGAAGCTTTCGGCGTGCGGACGCTGCTTTGCGATCCTCCTCGCGCGAGTCGTGGCGATGCAGGTGATTTCCAGCCGCTTGAAACCCTGGTGCGTGAAGCCGATGTGCTAACGTTCCACACGCCGCTGTTCAAAGACGGCCCATACAAGTCGCTGCATCTTGCCGATGAAAAACTGATCTCAAGTCTCAAACCAGGCACCATTCTGATTAACGCTTGCCGTGGCCCGGTGGTGGATAACACCGCTTTGTTGAAATGCCTGGAAAAGGGGCAGGATCTTAGCGTGGTGCTGGATGTTTGGGAGCCTGAACCTGCGCTTAATGTGGCGTTGCTCGATAAAGTCGATATTGGCACGGCACACATCGCAGGCTACACGCTGGAAGGTAAAGCGCGTGGCACCACGCAAGTGTTTGAAGCATTCAGCGAGTTTATTGGTCAGAAACACCAAGTGGCGTTAGACACTTTGCTGCCCGCTCCGGAATTTGGCCGCATCACCCTGCATGGCCCGCTTGATCAACCGACACTCAAAAGACTGGTTCATCTGGTGTATGATGTGCGCCGCGATGACGCACCGCTGCGTAAAGTGGCGGGAATGCCAGGTGAGTTTGACTCGTTACGTAAAAACTATCTGGAACGTCGTGAATGGTCATCATTATATATTCAGTGTGATGATGAAACTGCGGCACAAACACTGCAAAAACTCGGTTTTAGTGCGGTTTATAACCCCGCTCGCTAACCCTAATCTTTTGTCCCACTGGAGTTGAAATCCGGTGGGACGCTGTTTTATTTAGTCTGGAGTAAACCAACATGTCTGAAGGCTGGAATATTGCCGTTTTAGGTGCCACGGGTGCCGTAGGCGCAGCTGTGATTGAACTGCTTGCCGAACGCCAGTTCCCGGTTGGTGAATTGTATGCCCTGGCGCGTAGTGAAAGCGCGGGTGAAAACATTCGTTATGAAGGCAAAACCGTGATGGTTCAGGATGCTGAATCATTTGACTGGACTCAGGTTCAGCTCGCGTTCTTCGTCGCGGGTGTTGAAGCTTCGGCGCGTTTCGCTGAGGAAGCGACGAACGCAGGTTGCCTGGTGATTGACTCCAGTGGCCTGTTCGCCATGGAACACGACGTGCCGCTGGTGGTGCCTGACGTGAATCCATTCGTACTGGGCGAATACCGCAATCGCAACCTGGTGGCCGTTGCCGACAGCCTGACCAGTCAGCTGTTGACTGCGCTAAAACCACTTATCGAACAAGGTGGTTTATCACGTATTCAGGTGACTAACTTGCTGGCTGCATCCGGCCGTGGCAAAAGCGCGGTCGATGCATTGGCAGGGCAGAGCGCTCGCTTGCTTAACGGATTGCCAATCGAAGATGCTGATCTGTTTGGTCGCCAGCTAGCCTTCAACATGCTGCCGCTGGTGCCGGATGCAGAAGGCAGCGTACCTGTCGAACGCCGCCTGGTGAACGAAGTGCGCAAAGTGTTGCAGGACGAAGGCGTGCTGATTTCTGCGAGCTTCGTTCAGGCTCCGGTATTTTACGGCCACGCGCAGATGGTGAACTTCGAAGCGATGCGCCCGCTGGCTTCTGAAGAAGCGCGTGATGCATATATTCAGTTTGAAGATATCGAGCTTTCAGAAGAGGGCGACTTCCCGACTCAGGTTTCCGATGCGTCCGGCAGCTCACACCTTTCCATCGGTTGTATTCACAATGATTACGGCATGCCGGAGCAGATCCAATTCTGGTCTGTTGCCGATAACGTCCGTTTTGGTGGCGCACTGATGGCGGTGAAAACGGCTGAAAAATTAGTTCAGGAGTATATGTACTAATGTCCGACGAGTTGCCAACTCCCTCAATACAGGAAATAAGCCCACTCCGTAAGATTGCACTTGGCATTGAATACGACGGCAGCAAATATTACGGCTGGCAGCGGCAGAACGAAGTCCGCAGCGTGCAGGAGAAGCTGGAAAAAGCGCTCTCTAAAGTGGCAAACGAGCCCATTAACGTGCTTTGTGCTGGGCGAACGGATGCTGGAGTGCACGCCACCGGCCAGGTTGTGCATTTCGAAACCCGTATGGATCGTAAGGATGCGGCCTGGACTCTGGGTGTAAATGCGAATTTACCTGGAGACATTGCGGTGCGTTGGGTTAAAACTGTGCCGGACGATTTTCACGCCCGGTTCAGTGCCACGGCACGTCGCTACCGTTATGTCATCTATAACGAACGGTTGCGTCCTGCGGTGATGGGGCAGGGAGTGACGCATTTTTATCACCCTCTGGACACCGATCGTATGCACCGTGCAGCACAGTGTTTATTGGGTGAGAACGACTTTACGTCGTTCCGCGCGGTGCAGTGCCAGTCGCGTACACCCTGGCGAAACCTGATGCACATCACCGTGACCCGTTATGGCTCGTACGTGGTGGTAGATATTAAAGCGAACGCATTTGTGCATCATATGGTGCGCAACATTGTGGGTAGTTTGATGGAAATCGGCTGTGGTAATCAACACGAAAACTGGATGGCCCAATTGCTGGCGGCGAAAGATCGCAAGCTTGCGGCCGCCACCGGTAAAGCAGAAGGCTTGTACTTAGTCTCAGTGGATTATCCTGAACATTTTGCGTTGCCTAAACCCTCGATGGGGCCACTTTTTTTAGCTGACTGACGCCAGTCGAAAAGGTAGATAACTATGGAATTTATCCGCTTTATTATTGATTTTATTCTGCACATTGATGTGCATTTAGCGGAGTTGGTTGCGCAGTATGGTGTCTGGGTTTATGCCATTCT
>DATERH010000278.1:0-5078 GCA_035271785.1 Buttiauxella sp. | reverse complement strand
CGGGTGATATCCCCAAGTTCCTTTGCAGCCAGCGGCAAACTGTAATAGTGATAGGTTTTATTCAGCGCCTGCAGAGTGTCCTTACTGGCCTCGCGTAGGGTTAACGACATAGCTCCTCCTTAAATTTCTTAGGATAGCGGTATCCCGGATGAAGATCAGGGACAGTATTAAAGATAACACAAAGATGTCGTAACGATTTGATAACAACATGAATGGATAAATCAGAAGGTGTAAAGCGAAAGGATGAATGAGTTTACACCCCGGTAGCAGACCAGGGTGTCGGGGATTTTTAGTTTGTCAGCATCCAGACCATTTGCGTCCAAAAAACAAACGACACAGTAAATGCACTTAACCACGACCAGTACTTGACGCTACAGTGAATATTCATACGCTACTCTCACATGTTGGATAACCACTTTTATGTAAAAACCGGGACTGAATAAAAAATCAGTCTGGTCGAATATTGTTGTATGTAGGTGATTACTTAAAGAGTGAGCGGTTAGTCACAATTAATAGAAAAGTGTGATTAACAGCAAATTAAATATAGGTAAACGAAAACGATAATTATTATTTTTTATGTTCGTCTGTTGAGAACAGATCGATGAACTCTTTTTGTTGTTTAGTCAGTTGCCACGACTCAGGAATCTGAACATCATCAGATTTCACCTCTTGCGATGGCTTTTGATCCCGCTGACGCACAGTTTTCTGCACTTGCCTCTGTGACAGGGTTGTCATATTTACCCCCAATAATGCCAGGCTGCTAGCGCTACCACTAGCCAAAACAAGCCTGATACGAGAAACACCGCCATCCAGGCTTTACGTTTAAGCCTTGGTTCCCTTTGCGATTCTTCACTTCCTGAAGGCATTGCTAACCTCATACAATCGGCACCACTTATCATAAAAAACCAAACAATAGGTATAATTAATCGATTACTGGGATTAATCCTAAAGAAACTCTAGTGCAAAAGCCAGAGAAATTGCGACCTAATTGCAAGGAAATATTTAATCTTTTGACCTGAAATAAATAATTGGAAGAGTAAGATTGCAGAGCTGTTATTTATTATCTACTTTGGCTGTTACTTAAGACAGATTAAGAAAAATTAACCACTTACTAAGCATGGTTAATTAAATTCAGGCGGGATATAAATTATCAAAGCGGGCTAATACATATTTTTAGGTACAAATAAAAAAGGTATCTTTCCCTATAGAAAAGATACCTGGAGATATTATTTCGCGGGTAACTTAATATCTTTGAACATCGCTTCAATATCTTCGTTAGAGCGCAATGCTACGGCGGTATCGACAACATCACGAGTCAGATGTGGTGCGAAACGCTGAATAAAATCATACATATAGCTACGCAAGAAGGTACTGCGACGGAAACCAATTTTGGTCGTGCTGTGGCTAAATACGCCCTGCGCTTCTATACGGACCAGATCTGGGTCAGAGACAGGATCAACCGCCATGCTGGCGATCACGCCCACGCCTAACCCAAGGCGCACATAAGTTTTAATAACATCGGCATCGGTTGCAGTAAACACGATACGTGGCGTTAAACCAGCATGATTAAACGCAGTGTCTAACTCAGAACGCCCGGTAAAGCCAAAGGTATAGGTGACCAACGGATATTGCGCCAACTCTTCAATGGAGACGGACTCTTTCGACGCGAGCGGATGGTCTGGCGTAACGACAATCGAACGGTTCCAGTGATAGCACGGCAACATCACCAAATCATCGTAAAGATGTAACGCTTCGGTCGCTATCGCAAAATCAGCATTACCCTTAGACACAGCTTCCGCAATTTGCGTTGGTGAACCCTGGTGCATATGCAACGATACCCGCGGATAGCGTTCAATAAACCCTTTAATCACATTTGGCAACGCGTAACGTGCTTGTGTATGCGTCGTGGCAACGTACAAAGAGCCTTTATCAGGCCAGGTGTGCTCGCCGGCGACAGACTTAATCGCATCCACTTTAGACAATACTTCGCGGGCAATTCGGATAATCTCCTGCCCGGCCGGCGTCACCTGAGTCAGGTGTTTGCCGCTACGCGCAAAGATCTGAATACCCAGTTCATCTTCCAACATCCGAACCTGTTTACTGATCCCCGGTTGAGAAGTGTAAAGCCCTTCTGCCGTCGACGAGACGTTGAGGTTGTGATTCACCACCTCTACGATATAACGAAGTTGCTGTAGTTTCATGGCGTTCCATCCGCAGTAAAAACAGCCCCGACGATATCAACGGCGGGGATTCAGACAAGGTGAAGTTCAATCCAGCCACTATATCAGTTATATCATCTATGTATAGTTTGAAAGAAAAAATAATAATCAGGTTATATACGCAGATATAAAAAAGCCGGAGCATTGGCCCCGGCTTTCAAGATTAAAGAGTGTTACTTCTTCCCTTCAACCCACTTACCATCCACAAAGAATGCAGACCAACCGGTCGCTTTGCCTTCTTTCTCGGAAGAAACATACTGCTGCTTAGTCTTACGGCTAAAGCGCACAACTGCTTTATTACCGTCGGCATCTTGCTGCGGTGCATCAGCCAGATAACGCAGTTTTTCTGGCAGACGGTCACGGAAGCGGTACAGTTCTTCAACCAGTGGTGCGCGCGTTTCGCGAGATTTAGGGAAGGTGTTTGCTGCAAGGAATACACCTGCCGCGCCATCACGCAACACAAAGTAAGCGTCTGACTTCTCACAAGGCAGTTCTGGTAATGGAACCGGATCTTCCTTCGGTGGTGCCACATCGCCATTACGCAGGATCTTACGGGTGTTTTTACAATCGTCGTTGGTACACGCCATGTACTTACCAAAACGACCCATTTTCAGGTGCATTTCAGAACCACATTTCTCACATTCAACGATTGGACCGTCATAACCTTTGATGCGGAACTCACCCTCTTCGATCTCGTAGCCATCACAGGTTGGGTTATTACCACAAACGTGAAGTTTACGTTTTGGATCAATCAGGTAGCTGTCCATCGCGGTACCGCACTTAGTACAACGACGCTTCGCACGCAGAGCGTTGGTTTCCGCGTCATCCCCTTCAAGTACGTTGAGGACTTCGTTTTCCGGTACCAGGTTAATGGTGGTTTTGCAGCGCTCTTTGACTGGCAATGCGTAACCGGAGCAACCGAGGAACACGCCGGTACTGGCGGTACGGATACCCATTTGACGGTTACACGTTGGGCAATCGATGCTGGTCAGAACCATTTGGTTTGGACGCATACCGCCTTCTTCTGGATCCAGTTCAGCTTTACCAAGCTGTTCACTGAAATCGCTGAAAAAGTTATCCAACACCCCTTTCCACTCAGCCTGATTATTGGCTACCTGGTCAAGGCTACTTTCCATCTGTGCGGTGAAATCGTAGTTCATCAATTCGCGGAAGTTTTCTTCCAGGCGATCGGTAACAATTTCACCCATTTTTTCAGCATAGAAACGGCGGCTTTCTACCCGCACATAACCACGATCCTGAATGGTGGAAATAATTGATGCGTAAGTAGACGGACGGCCAATACCACGTTTTTCCAACTCTTTAACCAATGAGGCTTCGCTAAAACGAGCCGGTGGTTTAGTAAAGTGTTGCCCCGGCACAACGTCAACAAGCGCCAGTTCATCACCTTGCTCAACAGCAGGCAATGTACGGTCTTCGTCGCCCTTGCGCAGCGCAGGCATGACTTTAGTCCAGCCATCAAAACGCAGCGTACGGCCACGCGTTTTAAGACGGAAATCACCCGCTTGCACCGTTAAGGTGGTGGAATCGTATTGTGCTGGTGTCATTTGACACGCCACAAATTGACGCCAGATTAACTGATAAAGTTTTTGCGCGTCAGCTTCCATATCTTTGAGTGACTCGGCAATAATACTCACATCCGAAGGACGAATCGCTTCGTGCGCTTCTTGTGAGTTTTCTTTGCTCGAGTACTGATTCGCGGCGGCTGGAAGATATTTCTTACCGAAACTCTCTTCGATATAGCCACGCACCATGCTCACTGCGTCCTGGCTCAAATTGGTTGAGTCGGTACGCATGTAAGTAATATGACCGGCTTCATACAGACGCTGAGCCATCATCATGGTTTTCTTCACACCAAAACCAAGACGGGTACTTGCGGCCTGCTGCAACGTGGAGGTGATAAACGGCGCACCAGGCTTACTGCTGGTTGGCTTATCTTCACGCTCCAGCACAGAATAACTGGCTTTTTCCAGTTCGCTAACCGCAGACATAGTCTGCTCGCGATTAACCGGACGGAACGGTTTGTCTTTATGGTGGCTGACCTGAACCGGCAGACTGTCACCTTTCGGCGTTGTCAGATTCGCATCAACTTCCCAATATTCTTCTGGCACGAACGCTTTAATTTCGCGTTCGCGGTCAACGACCAGACGTACTGCAACAGACTGTACGCGACCGGCAGATAACCCACGGGCAATCTTTTTCCACAGCAGTGGTGACACCATGTAACCCACAACGCGGTCCATAAAACGACGCGCTTGCTGTGCGTTAACACGGTCAATATTCAGTTCGCCGGGCTTTTCAAATGCCTGTTGAATGGCATTTTTAGTAATTTCATTAAACACCACACGGCTATAACGCGTGTCATCACCACCGATAACTTCCCGCAGGTGCCAAGCAATGGCTTCCCCTTCGCGGTCAAGGTCGGTTGCGAGATAGATATGGTCTGCTTTTTCAGCCAGTGCTTTCAGCTCTGAAACCACTTTTTCTTTACCAGGCAGCACTTCGTATTGTGCTTCCCAGTTGTGCCATGGGTCGACACCCATACGGTTTACGAGCGCGCCGCGTTCATCCTTTTTGACCTTTTTGGTCCCTTTGGTGGAGGCGGAGTCAGCGCTCTTCTTGGTGGTTGATCCACTGGTCGGCAAATCGCGGATATGACCGACGCTGGACTTAACCACGTAGTCATTACCCAGATACTTATTGATCGTTTTGGCTTTTGCCGGGGACTCAACGATGACGAGAGCTTTACCCATATTCACCTTTACCTAATGTAATTCTTCCAGAAAACGTCGCACGTTAGCTACACCTTCCACTGGCGACTCGCTTTTCTATATTGCGACA
>DATERH010000277.1:0-10753 GCA_035271785.1 Buttiauxella sp. | reverse complement strand
GTGCCGAAGGCCGGACTCGAACCGGCACGTCTTTCAACGGTTGATTTTGAATCAACTGCGTCTACCGATTTCGCCACTTCGGCACGAAGAGGTATGCGGAAAACGATGTGGATTATACCTGTAGCTCATCACCTTGCAAGCTCCATTCTACCTTCTGCGTGCTGAGTGCTGAAAAAAACAACTAATCATCAATTCGTTGCCCTTTCCTGCTGGTTCTGAGCTTCCTGCCCGGCTTCACAAATTCACTAAATCTATCGTTTCCCGGTTTACATCACCTTTCATTTGTTATGTGATCCCGTTACGGGTTTCACTAACTCGCATCCCCTTCTGCATTGCCAAACCGTAACCGGGAAATCGTGAATGAAGTTTTATGAGGCTGACCCTACGCTTGAGAATTACTGGCGCGGTGTGATCCTTTTTGGAAGAAACGTCGCATCTTACAAATTTGCTCTCGCCCATGCTTTGTATGAAGTCGATCAATCCGGTAGTGATCTGGTTACGCTTGAGGATCTGGCCGTTCCGTTTAGTCGTCATCTTTGCCAGCATCTTTTGCATGCACCAAAGCAAATCACATCTCGCGGCAGTCAGTATCTGGAAGCCTGCGTGCAATTTAATAGCGGCGAAATCACGCAGGATAAACTGACGGAAACCACGGTTCGCCTTGGTTTTAACAATGTGATTGATGCCTTCCATAATGTGAATGCGGGCGAGATTGAGAAACGTTTTTTCCTTGATGAGCGAAAAACTCACAAAGGGATTCGGCTGACGGATAACTTCTATTTGTTGGGCGAGCGGCAGCAATATCACAACCTGGCCTTTGAAACGACTGCCCGCTGGAATCTGGTTGAGCAGGCCTGGGCGATGGGCGTTTCCCGCAATCTTGTCGCGGTCGAGTTCGATGAAGATAACCAGCTTCTATTTAGCCGGGTGAATGCGCGTCGGGTGGATATCACCAGTTGTCGGGACAGCCTGAATGGCTACCAGAAAGGGCGCTGTTTCTATTGCTTCAAACCGATAAGCCTGACACCGGGCCATGATGAGCTGGCTGACGTTGACCACTTTATTCCCAGGGCTGCACGTGATGAAGTCAATAATATTAATGGCGTATGGAATTTAGTGCTGGCATGTAAGTGTTGTAACCGGGGCGTGGCGGGTAAGTCATCGCGATTGCCGAGCCGTGAATTGTTGCAGCGGCTTCACGCTCGCAATGAATATTTTATTCAAAGCAAATTGCCACTGCATGAAACCATTCTGAATCAGACGGGCAAACTGCCCGCGCAGCGCAACGACTTTCTTGAGCAGAACTGGCAGGCTGCCAAAAACAACAGGCTGTTCCATACCTGGGAACCGAAAGCAGAAGGCGAGGCAACACTCTGATGGCTCACAATGAATATCAGAACAATTATTACCAAAACAATGCGCAGGCGTTTTTCGACGGCACGGTAAATGTCGATATGAGCTCACTGTACGAATCTTTTACCCGCTATTTACCGCCTGGCGCAAAGGTGCTGGATGCAGGTTGTGGTTCCGGTCGTGATGCAAAAGCATTCCAGGAAATGGGTTACCAAGTTGAAGCGTTTGATGCCTCGTCTGAAATGGTGGCTTTGGCGATGCAGCACACGGGTTTATCAGTGCAGCAAATGACGTTCGCTGATGTCAGCGCGCAGCATGAATATGACGGCATCTGGTGCTGTGCTTCCCTGCTCCACGTACCGGCTCTGGAGTTATCTGGCGTTATGCAAAAGCTGGCGGATGCGTTGAAACCCGGGGGGATCTGGTATGTCTCTTTTAAGTATGGCGATAGCGAACGTGAAAAAGACGGGCGTCGCTTTACCGATATGAATGAAAGCAGTCTGGCAAATTTACTGGAAGCCGTGCCGCAAATCGCCATCGAAACGATGTGGACAACGCAGGACAAGCGGCCCGAGCGTGATGAGATTTGGTTGAATGCACTTCTCAGAAAACGCCAGCCCACCACTGGTTTTCCCCATACATCGTGATAGTCTTTTAAACACAACCCGCCTTCGGAGATAGCACCCGTTTATGATACGCCTCGCTGTTATTGGAACTAACTGGATCACCCGTCAGTTCGTCGATGCTGCCCACGAAAGTGGCAAATATAAACTCACCGCGGTCTACTCCCGCTCGCTGGAACAGGCGCAAACCTTCGCCAGTGATTATCTGGCGGAACATCTTTTTACCAGTCTTGATGCGATGGCGAAAAGCGACGCGATAGATGCGGTTTACATCGCCAGCCCAAATTCCCTGCACTCCCCGCAAACGCTGCTGTTTTTAAGCCACAAAAAGCATGTGATTTGTGAAAAGCCACTGGCGTCTAATTTACGTGAAGTGGAAGCAGCGATTGCCTGCGCACGTGAAAACCAGGTGGTGTTGTTCGAAGCGTTTAAAACGGCCAGCTTGCCGAACTTTATCGCCCTGCAACAAGCGTTGCCGAAAGTGGGCAAGATCCGCAAAGTGCTGCTCAACTATTGCCAGTACTCTTCGCGTTATCAGCGTTATCTGGATGGCGAAAACCCAAATACCTTTAATCCGGCGTTCTCGAACGGCTCGATTATGGATATCGGTTTTTACGTGCTGGCTTCTGCCGCAGCGTTGTGGGGCGAACCAAAATCCGTCCACGCAACGGCCAGTCTGCTGGAAAGTGGTGTCGATGCTCACGGTTCAGTGCAGATGAATTACGGCGATTTCGATGTGAACCTGCTGCATTCCAAAGTGAGCGATTCAACGATTCCAAGCGAGATTCAGGGCGAGGCTGGTTCACTGGTTATCGAGAAAATTTCTGAATGCCAGCGCATCACTTTTATACCGCGTGGCGGAAAACCGCAGGATCTGACCATCCCACAGCATATCAATACCATGCTTTATGAAGCCGAGGTCTTTGCTCGTCTGGTTGCCAGCAACGAAGTGAATCATCCTGGTTTAGTCACCTCACGCATCACTGCCGCGCTGAGTACGGACATCCGCGCGCAGACTGGCGTGAAATTCCCGGCGGATGAGGTGACTGCACATTCACCAGCGTGATATATCGGCGTAAAGCTATGTAAAACGAAGGGCGAAATGTTGACCAAATGTGTCAGATATATTAATTTCTCGCCCGCAAAGGGGAGTAACTTCTTCTATCCAACTTTATTTGCAGTGTAGCAAGGCGGCGACGGAATGAATCGCCAGGAACGTAGCAAACTACGTGACTGGTGTGAATGAGGAAAGCCAACGCAACTACGGTGCGAATAAAGCAGGATTTGCCGGTTAATCGTCATTACGGTGTTACAAGCACCCGGTTACCGGGCAACGTATATACGTTGTAAGTGAGACCTTGCCGGAAGGCGAGATCCCTGTTGCAAGCATTAGCGGCTGGCGTCTTCCGACGTTGGCCGTTTTTGTTTTGTTTGAAGGAATCCCTTTTATGAATAGTGTCGGTACTCCATTACTGTGGGGCAGTTTTGCTGTCGTGGTCCTTATCATGTTGGCCATCGACTTGCTGCTTCAGGGTCGCAAAGGCTCACACACCATGACCATGAAACAGGCGGCCGTGTGGTCCCTGGTTTGGGTTACGCTTTCGCTGCTGTTTAATGCGGCATTCTGGTGGTGCCTCACCGGAACCTCTGGCCGTGAAGTGGCAGACGCTCAGGCTCTCGCCTTCCTCACCGGTTATCTGATTGAAAAATCCCTCGCAGTGGATAACGTTTTTGTCTGGCTGATGTTGTTCAGTTATTTCGCCGTTCCTGCCGCTTTGCAGCGCCGCGTGCTGGTCTACGGCGTGCTGGGCGCGATTGTGCTGCGTACTATTATGATCTTCGCCGGTAGCTGGCTGATTTCTCAGTTTGAGTGGTTGCTGTATGTGTTCGGGGCCTTCTTGCTGTTCACCGGCCTTAAGATGGCGCTGTCGAAGGAAGATGAAGGCGGTATTGGTGATAAACCGCTGGTGCGCTGGATTCGCGGCCATCTGCGCATGACGGATAAAATCGAAGGCGAAACATTTTTCACCCGCAAAAATGGCGTGTTGTTCGCAACACCATTGCTGCTAGTGCTGATTCTGGTTGAACTGAGTGACGTGATTTTCGCGGTCGACAGTATCCCAGCTATTTTCGCGGTAACGACTGACCCGTTCATCGTGCTGACATCAAACCTGTTTGCTATCCTCGGTCTGCGTGCGATGTACTTCTTGCTGGCAGGCGTGGCAGAACGCTTCTCAATGCTGAAATACGGCTTGTCGATTATCCTGATATTTATCGGCGTGAAGATGATGATTGTCGATTTCTACCACATCCCAATCACGGTTTCGCTGGGTGTGGTCGGTGGCATTCTGGCGTTAACGCTTATCATCAACGCTATCGTGAACTACCGTAACGATCAGAAGAATCTCGCGAAGTAATACAACATGTATTGTCGGATGGCGTTACGCAAATCCGACCGACGAAACAGCGTCTGTTACCCCGTCTTTGGCGGGGTTTTTCTTTTAAAAGTACGAGTTGTACGAAGTGCTGCTAATGTCACATATTTGTTAATATTTAGTTATAAAACCTAGTCGACACCAAAAAAATCAGTGATTACTACTTACTACACCGCGACATTTCCTTATACTCCACCAGGCAAACACATATCTTTACATCCAGGCGGAAAAGTACCTCAGAGTACAGGCTCAGGATGGGACGACACACAAAACAGGAAGGTTATTCATGGCTACACAATCTCCAGGTATTCTCAAACGCCTGGCACAGGGCAGTCTGGTCAAACAGATTTTGATTGGGTTGGTGCTGGGTATCGCGCTGGCTGCAATTTCAAAACCAGCAGCTATTGCCGCAGGTTTGCTCGGCACATTATTCGTCGGTGCATTGAAAGCAGTTGCGCCAGTACTGGTTCTGATGCTGGTAATGGCATCAATCACCAACCATAAGCACGGCCAGAAAACCAGTATTCGCCCGATTCTGGTGCTCTATCTTCTGGGAACATTTACCGCAGCGTTAACCGCTGTGGTGATCAGTTTCCTGTTCCCTTCCACACTGCATCTGGTCACTGGCGCAACAGATATCACGCCGCCGTCAGGTATTGTGGAAGTTCTGCGCGATTTGCTCCTGAGCATGGTTGCCAACCCAATTAACGCGCTGCTTAACGCCAACTACATCGGGATTCTGGTGTGGGCTGTGGGTCTGGGCTTCGCGCTGCGTCATGGCAATGAAAGCACTAAAAACCTGATTAACGATGTCTCCGATGCAGTGACCTTCATCGTTAGAGTGGTGATTCGCTTTGCCCCTATCGGTATTTTTGGCCTGGTTGCATCAACTCTTGCGACTACCGGCTTTGAAACCCTGTGGAGCTACGCGCAACTGCTAATGGTGCTGGTTGGTTGTATGCTCGGCGTGGCGTTGGTCATCAACCCGCTGCTGGTGTTCGTGAAGATTCGTCGCAACCCGTACCCACTGGTGTTCGCTTGCCTGCGTGAAAGTGGCGTGACCGCCTTCTTCACCCGTAGCTCTGCGGCTAACATTCCTGTGAACATGGCGCTGTGTGAAAAGCTGAATCTGGACCGCGATACCTATTCTGTATCCATCCCGTTGGGCGCAACCATTAACATGGCAGGTGCGGCGATCACCATTACCGTTCTGACTTTGGCTGCGGTAAATACCCTGGGTGTGCCGGTTGATTTGCCAACCGCGTTGCTGCTGAGTGTGGTGGCGTCGCTGTGTGCTTGCGGGGCGTCTGGTGTGGCGGGTGGTTCTCTGCTGCTGATCCCACTGGCGTGCGGCATGTTTGGTATCCCGAATGAGATTGCCATGCAGGTTGTAGCGGTTGGCTTCATCATCGGTGTGTTGCAGGATTCTTGTGAAACCGCACTGAACTCCTCAACTGACGTGCTGTTTACTGCGGCGGCTTGCCAGGCAGAAGATGCACGCCTGGCTGATAAAAACCCGTTACGCGGTTAATGCTAAAAACTCCCTGTCTTCCGAGGCGGGGAGTGTCCTACCAGATATTTGTCGAGTGGCGCTTCGCTTAACCGACCGACAAATTATCCCTCTTGTTGCTGAACCTCTTTTTCGACCTTAAACGGGTCAATTCCCCGCCGTTGCATACGCCAGAAGCGAATGATGTTCAGGCCATTCATCACCAAAAAACTTCCTTCGATTAACGTCCCGCCAATCGAACCCAACCAGAAGTTATGCGTAACCCAACAAGCCGTGGAACACCACATCACACAGCGTATGGTCAGCCCTTTGCAGCGGAATAACGCCCAGGTACTGGCGACCGTCCCGGCAATCGGTAGTAATTCCATCGCATGGCTAAATTTAGCCAATCCCAATCCTAACGTCAGTGCGATGAAAGTCCCCATCACCCACAGGCTCCGCGTGCGCAAAGAGATAACGGTTCGCAGCGCGTTGAGTTCAGCACTCATGCCAGCCGGGCTTGCGCCCATCAAAAAGAAGTGGATACCGATGATGGCGCTGTAACCCGCCAGTTGTAGCTTGAAACGTCGTTCGTCGCGGTTAACGAACGTGGTGATGCCAACTACAAAGGCGAGAACGCCGACGCCCTGGGCAACCCAATACGCGGTCATGACAAATCCTTGAGAGTGAAAACGAGGCGAAAAAAAACGGCATTTCTAATATCAAAATGCCGTTTCATATTAACACCTGAGGGGCTATTTACAACGTAACGCCGCTTTTAAAGATTGCCAACTCACGGAAATCGTTACGTTCGTTGCAGGTCTTTTTGCCGTTCGCGATATCCACAATAGTGTCGACAAACTCGGTCAGCAAGGTGTTCATGTCGCGGCCATGCAGCAGTTTGCCTGCGTCAAAATCAATCCAGTGTGGCTTTTTGAGTGCCAGTTCACTGTTGGTCGCGATTTTAACGGTTGGTACAAAACCACCGTATGGCGTTCCGCGCCCAGTACTGAACAGCACCATATGGCAACCTGCTCCGGCAAGGGCACTGGTGGCAACGGCATCGTTACCTGGTGCACTTAACAGATTCAGGCCTGGTGTTTTCAGGCGCTCGCCATAACGCAGTACATCAACAACTTCGCTCTCACCGGCTTTTTGCGTACAGCCGAGGGATTTTTCTTCGAGCGTGGTGATACCGCCAGCTTTGTTCCCTGGTGATGGGTTCTCGTAGATAGGCTGGTTGTGTTCAATGAAGTACTGTTTGAAGTCGTTCACCATAGTAACGGTTTTTTCAAACGTCGCTTCGTCACGGCAATGGCTCATCAGAATGCGTTCGGCGCCAAACATTTCTGGGACTTCCGTCAGCACAGTCGTGCCACCGTTCGCCACCATATAGTCTGAAAAACGCCCCAGCATTGGGTTCGCCGTGATACCAGACAAACCATCAGAACCACCGCATTCAAGGCCGAATTTGAGCTCGCTGATTTTGCCTGGTTCGCGCTTATCATGGCGCATCACTTCGTAAAGCTCTTGCAACTGCTCAAGTCCGGCTTCCACTTCGTCGTCTTGCTGTTGGCAAACCATGAATTGGACGCGTGAAGCATCATATTCCCCCAGCGTTTCACGGAAGGTGCTCACCTGGTTGTTCTCACAACCCAGGCCAATCACCAACACCGCACCCGCATTTGGGTGACGCACCATGTTTTGCAGCATAGTACGGGTGTTGATGTGGTCTTCGCCCAGTTGTGAGCAACCGAACGGATGGCTGAACAGGAAAACACCGTCGATATCTTCAGCATCGCTGTTCTGTTTCAGGAAACGGGTCTGGATCTGACGCGCAATGCCGTTGACACAGCCCACGGTTGGCAGGATCCACAACTCGTTACGTACCCCTACTTCGCCATTTTCACGGCGGTAAACGTTCACGTCACGATCTGCCGCCTGGCTTGCCAGAGACTGGAAATCAGGTTGATAGCGATACTCATCCAGGTCGCTCAGATTCGTACGCGCGTTGTGCGAGTGAATGTGCTCACCCGGTTCGATCGTTGCCAACGCGTGGCCAATCGGCAAGCCGTACTTAACCACATTCTCACCTTGCGCAATGGTGCCAAGCGCAAATTTATGGCCACGTAGCACCGGTTGGCGCAGCTTTATCTCTGCGCCATCAACGGTGACAACTTCACCTTCAGCCAGGTCCACTAGCGCGACAGCGACGTTATCTTGCGTATGGATCTTGATGTATTGCATATCAACCTCAGAGCCTGATTAGTTCAGTTCAATGCCAAAGTAGTCTCGGGCGTTGTTAAAGCAGATGTTTTCCACCATTTTGCCCAGCAACTGGATATCAGCTGGCGCTTCGCCCGCTTCAACCCAACGGCCAATCATCTGGCACAGGATGCGGCGGAAGTATTCGTGGCGGGTGTATGACAGGAAACTACGGCTGTCAGTCAGCATGCCAACGAAACGGCTCAGCAGACCCAACTGCGCCAACTGCGTCATTTGACGCTCCATGCCATCTTTCTGGTCGTTGAACCACCAACCGGAACCAAATTGCATCTTGCCAGGCATGCCTTCACCCTGGAAGTTGCCAATCATGGTACCCAGCACTTCGTTATCGCGCGGGTTCAGGCAGTACAGAATAGTTTTTGGCAGTTCGTTGTTTTCGTTTTGCTTGCTGAGCAGGCGAGAAAGTTCTTCCGCCAATGGGCGGTCATTGATGGAGTCAAAGCCCACATCTGGCCCCAGCAGTTTGAACTGACGCAGGTTGTTATTACGCAGCGCGCCAATGTGGTACTGCTGAACCCAACCGCGACGGGTATATTCCGCAGCAAGCCAAACCAGAACCGCAGTTTTGAACTGCGCAACTTCATGCTCGCTTGGGGTTTCACCGGAAAGACGACGAGCCAAAATGCCATCCAGAGTTGACTCATCTGCTTCGGCAAACAGCACGACGTCTAATGCATGGTCAGAAACTTTACAGCCATGTTCTGCGAAGTGGTCCAGGCGCTTGCTCAGTGCAGTTTGTAAGTCGCTGAAACGACGGATGTCGGTATCAGAGACTTCAGCCAACTTGCCCATGTATTCAGCAAAGGTCGCTTGTTCGATATTGAAAGCTTTGTCCGGGCGCCAGCTTGGCAGCACTTTGGTTTCAAAAGCATCTAACGCGATTTGGCGATGGAAACGCAGGTCGTCGATTGGGTCATCAGTGGTGCCGACCATTTTCACGTTCATCTGCTTCATGATGCCACGGGCAGAGAAGCTGTCCTGAGTCAGCAGCTCGTTACATTCATTCCAGATTTCATCAGCAGTGGTTGGCGACAGCAGTTTGCCGGTGATGCCGAACGGACGACGCAGTTCAAGGTGAGTCCAGTGGTACAGCGGGTTACCGATGGTATGTGGAACCGTTGCAGCCCAGGCATCGAATTTCTCACGGTCAGTCGCATCGCCAGTACACAGGCGCTCTTCCACACCGTTTGCACGCATACCGCGCCATTTGTAGTGATCACCTTTCAACCAGATGTCATACAGGTTTTTAAACCGATAATCTTCAGCCACTTGCTGTGGCGGTAAATGGCAATGGTAGTCAAAGATGGGTTGATCAGCTGCAAACTCATGATACAGGCGACGAGCAAATTCAGTATCCAGGAGAAAATCTTCAGTCATAAACTGGGTCATTGTAGGGTTCCTCTGTTCATAGCAGTTCGATGCTTGCGCATAATGCAAATAAAGTTATCACACCAATTTATTGATACCGAGTGGATTTTTGAGGTCTTTGTCACAAAAACCACACATTAATTGTTAATATTGTGTATCAAAAGAACCCTTACCCCGCGCCAACTGTGGCTTGAAAGCCCTTATTATCCAAGAGTGATCAGATCGATACTTTTGTGATGTCACTCAACTTTTAAAGCTGTATGACAAGTTATCTTTCTGCCGTCGCAATACAGAAGCAATGGAATGACATCAGACGCTGGTTTTACAAACAGCGCAAAACGGTACGGAAACCGGAATTGCCACAGACACTTTATTTTTTATGGCAAGGTACGGGTCGTACCGGGTAATACCCCCGGATATGAACCCTCTAACAGAACATACGTTCTGGCAGCAGTGCCGGACGTACAACTGCACCATGTGCGGTTGTCTAAAAGACGGGATGAAATTCAAAATGCGAAAGATTAAAGGCTTGCGCTGGTACATGATTGGCCTGGTAACTATGGGTACCATACTGGGTTATCTGACACGTAATACTATTGCGGCTGCTGCACCAACATTGATGCAAGAGCTGAATATTTCCACACAGCAATATTCCTACATTATAGCCGCCTACTCAGCTTGCTATACCATTATGCAGCCTGTTGCTGGCTACGTGCTTGATGTACTAGGGACTAAAGTTGGCTACGCCTTCTTCGCTGTCGCATGGGCAATATGCTGTTGTGCAACTGCACTTGCGGGAAGCTGGGGTGGCCTGGCAATCGCTCGTGGTGCCGTTGGCGCTGCAGAAGCCGCCATGATCCCTGCTGGCCTGAAAGCCGCTAGTGAATGGTTCCCGGCTAAAGAGCGTTCTATCGCCGTGGGCTACTTCAACGTCGGTTCTTCTATCGGCGGCATGATTGCTCCACCATTAGTCGTTTGGGCGATTGTGATGCACAGCTGGCAGATGGCATTCATCATCTCCGGTGTGCTGAGCTTTATCTGGGCAATGGCATGGTTGGTTTTCTACAAACACCCACGCGACCAGAAAAAACTGTCTGACGAAGAACGTGAATACATCATTGGTGGTCAGGAAGCGCAACACCAGACCAACAACAGCAAAAAAATGAGCGCCTGGAAAATTGTGCAGAACCGCCAGTTCT